>CALZEZ010000009.1 GCA_945643825.1 uncultured Lachnospiraceae bacterium | reverse complement strand
AAGGGAAAGAAGATGGCGATCATTCCGATTCTACGTGCCGGCCTTGGCATGGTTGATGGAGTCTTACAGCTGATTCCGGCAGCCAAAGTTGGGCATATCGGACTTTACCGGGATCCACAGACGCATGAGCCGGTTGAGTATTATTGCAAGCTTCCGGCTGACTGTGCGGAGCGTGAGGTGTTTGTTGTGGACCCGATGTTAGCAACCGGTGGCTCAGCGGCTGCGGCTATCCAGATGCTAAAGGATAAGGGCTGTAAGAAGATTCACTTTATGTGCATCATTGCTGCCCCTGAGGGAATTGAGAAGATGAAGCAAGCACATCCGGATGTGGATCTTTATGTGGGTGCTTTGGACGAGAAGCTGAATGAAAATGCCTACATCGTTCCGGGACTCGGAGATGCCGGTGATCGTATCTTTGGCACGAAATAAGGAGATTAGTAATGAAACGGACGGACTATTTGTCGTGGGATGAATATTTTATGGGCATTGCGACCATGGCAGGAATGCGTTCCAAGGATCCGAACACGCAGGTGGGAGCCTGCATTGTCGGTGGGGATCACAAGATTCTCTCAATCGGCTATAACGGATTTCCGAGAGGCTGCTCTGATGATGAGTTCCCATGGGACAGAGAAGGAGACGAGTATACCACGAAATATGCGTATGTAACGCACGGGGAGCTCAATGCCATCTTAAATTACCAGGGCTCGCTCGAGGGAGCGACACTCTATGTGTCTCTGTTTCCCTGTAATGAGTGTGCAAAGGCGATTATTCAGTCCGGGATCAGAACCATTGTCTATGGCAGTGACAAATACAGCGGAATACCCTCCAATCGCGCCTCCAAACGGATGTTAGACGCGGCCGGTGTGCGCTATTATCAGTACAATCGTACCGGAAGACAGTTAAGGATTGACCTGTAGCCGTAAGAATTTGGGACAAGAGTGAGAAGAAACATGAGAAGAAAAAAGAATATTGCCATCGTGTTCCTGACACTCCTGTTAGCAGGTACGATGCCGATTACCACCCTGGCTCTCACAACGCAGGAGAAGATTGACCAGGCAGAGCAGGAAAAGAAAGAGACCGAAGGGAAGCTCAGTGACACCAAGGAAAACATTGATTCCATGAAGGGTGTCCAGGATTCCCTGAAAGGACAGTTAAATAACCTGAATGAGGAGCTGACTGCTGTCGGAAATGATCTGAATGCTTTGGAAAAACAGATTGTGGAGCAGGAGGAACAGATCAGACTGACACAGGCAGCACTTGAGGAAGCCAGACAGACGGCAGAGGCGCAGTATGAGCTGATGAAGACGCGTATCCGTATCATCTATGAGCAGGGGGAAACCTCCTATATGGAGATGCTGCTGACCTGCGATAATTTTGCGGATATCCTGAATCGCGCAGAATATATCAGTGAGGCGAGCCGTTATGATCGTATGATGTTGGAAGAATACCGCAACACCCGCGACGAGGTCGAGAGACAGGAAATTGCTCTTGAGACAGAACTGGATGGATTAAATGATATGAAGATCCAGGTTCAGGCCAAACAGAGTCAGGTGAGCGGTCTTGTCAGCCAGACAGCAAACAGTATTGCGGCCTATGCGGACGAGATTGATGAGGCAGAAGAGAGTGCCAGAGAATATGAAGCGGAGATTGCGGCGCAGGAGCAGAACCTTGCGGCATTGCGCAAGCAGTTAGAGGAAGAGAAGAGATTATCAGCTCTTGCCGCTTCGTCAGCAAAGAGAGACATTTCGGAGGTGGTTTTCGCAGACGGAGACCGTTTTCTGTTGGCAAATCTCATCTACTGTGAGGCCGGAGGAGAACCCTATGCGGGACAGGTGGCAGTCGGAGCCGTCGTGATCAACCGACTGTTAAGCTCTGTCTATCCTGACACCATAACCGGCGTTATCTACCAGAACAGGCAGTTTTCCCCGGTAAAGAGCGGTCGCCTGGCAGCAGCACTTGCAGTCAATAAGGCAACTGAGAGCTGCTATCGCGCGGCAGATGAAGCCATGGCGGGCGTCACGAATGTTGGCAACTGTGTATACTTTAGGACTCCGATTCCGGGTCTGACCGGTATTTCGATCGGAGGACATATCTTCTATTAGGAATGTACAATAAAGGAGGCTGCTTCGGTGAATTTACGAAGCAGCCTCTTTTTCTAACAGTGGCCTTGCGAACTCTTCAAGATGCCCGCTGTATACGATGTCAAGCAGTGCCCCCAGGCGTTTGACCGCCAGAAAGAACTCGTCCACAGTAATCAGACCATCCTCTCTTGCACTGCACAATTCATCCAGATCCATGACCTGCACAAACCCATCGGGATAAACGATCACATCTGCAAGAAGATCCGTAATGATCAGCTTATCCTCAGCCTCAAACGCATGGGAGATGATGTCACAGTACCAGTAGACAAGCGTGCCGTCCTCTTTATAAAAACGACTTATTTTAAAACCCTTGTCGAGGTAATAGCAGGAATAGCCATGATGAAAATCACTCCGCGGCTTGAGCGTGATCCATTTTGTAATCAGAAGCTTTTCGTCTGCATACAGAATGGTGTCGTTGGCGAGAGGAATACACTCGTCCGGAATCAGGCGTCTGCGGTAAAGAGTGAGATGGTTGTTCATAACTATCCCCTTTCGGCTTTTTAAATATGTTATGTTAGAGCCCCCAAGATGTCAATGGACAGGTAACCAAAAATCGACCAAAAGAATTGTGAGAAAGTTCTAAAGATGCTATAATACAGGAAATCTTTCAGGCAGAGAGTATATGCCTGGCAAAATGGAGGAAGACTATGGGTGTCATCCACTACCTTGAGAGCTGGAATAACATATCGATTGTCATCAGACTGCTTCTTGCGATGCTTTTCGGCGCACTGATCGGGTTGGAGCGAAGCACGCAGAAGCACAATACCGGCGCGCGTACCTTTGCGCTGGTAAGCCTTGGAGCGGCACTTGCCACGATGTTAAATATCTATCTTGTCACGATGGATGGACATTCCTATTCGGCAGATATCAGCCGGATTCCTGCAGGCGTAGTCAGCGGAATCGGTTTCCTCGGGGCGGGCTGCATCCTGGTGACCGGACGCAATCAGGTCAAGGGAATCAGCACAGCTGCAAGCCTGTGGGTTACTGCTATTATGGGGATGGCACTTGGCGCCGGCTTCGTGCTCGCATCGAGCTTGTGCTTTGTGCTGGTACTTGCGTCCAATACACTCCTGCAGAAGGTCAGTCATCATGTGGAGGAAAACAATAAACTGATGAGCATCTGTCTTGAGGTAGACCGGGCAAAGGGAGTGCAGAAGCTCCGAAAGGAGCTGGGGGATACGGGCTATCAGGTTCTGTCAATGAATAAGACCAAGCAGAAACCCCTTAATGAAGCGGATGTTGTAGTGGTGGTCGACTTGAATCTTGGCAAAAAGAGAAGCCACAGAGAGATCATAGACCATTTGGGCGGATTAGAGTTTGTGGACTATATTGAAGAGATCTGACAGTAAGGGACTTTGGAACAGGAAAACCAAAGTCCTTTCTTAAAATGCTTTCTTAAAATTGTGTTAATTCATTGATAATAGTACCATTTTGTAGTAAAATATTCATGTTGCCATGCCGTCGAATGTCGGCTTGGCCCCATACCGGAAAAGGTGGTGAGAAAATGCTTGATGAAACGTTAAAAACTGTAAAAAAGGCGGAAGAAAATGCAGGAAAGAAGCTGCAGGAGGCGGAAGAACAGGCGGCCAGAATCTTAGAAGAGGCGAAGGCAGCTGCAAAGGAGATGAAGGCGCAGACGCTTGCCGAGTGTAAGAGCCTTGTTACAGACCAGGAATCGAAGGTGAATGCAGACGGTGAGATCCGAAAAAATGAGGCGAAAAAGCAGATGGAAGCAGAGATAGAAAGTATGAGACAATCTGCGCTTAACCGTGAGCAGGAGGCAATCCAGGCGGTTTTGGATCACCTGGTATAAGAAAGTGTTACAGGATTTAAAAATAAAATAAGAAAAGGAGGTATGTTTGGATGGCAGTATTGCAGATGCAGAGAATCAGTATCTGCGCACTTAAGAAGAACCGGAAAGCCATTCTCGAACGCCTGCAGGAGTTAGGCGCAGTCGAAATTGATATTCGGCTGGAAGACGACAGTGGCTATGAACAGCTGGACACAGCAGGCTATCGGGCAGCCTTTGAAAAGCAGGCAAATGCAGCGGATCAGGCACTGGAAGTGCTGAACCGGTATGCGCCGGTGAAATCATCCCTGCTTTCGTCCCTCGAGGGGAAAAAGCAAAGGGACAAGGAAGATATCCGGGAGATTGAGCGTCACAAGGATGAGAAAACTGCGATGGTGCAGCAGCTCTTGGATCTGGACAAACAGATCGCCGGCTTGCAGGCGGATATCTTAAAGCTTGAAACCCAGAAGGAAGCTTTAGTGCCGTGGCAATCCCTTGAGGTGCCGATGAATTATAGTGGTACAAGAAACACAAGACTTCTGATCGGCACGATGCCGGCAACTGCGACGCGAGAGTCTGTTGAGCAGTTCATCGCTTCAAAGAACCCGGAGCTTGACGCTTACGAGCTGGACATTCTGTCACGGGACAAGGATTACGTTTATCTGACCGTGCTTTGTCTGAAGAAGGACGCCGCTGCGTTAGAGGAGGTTCTTCGCATGGGAGGCTTTGCAAGACCCGCAGGTCTAAGCAAGGAGATTCCGGCGAAGCTTCAGGAGACACTCAATGCGCAGGTGCAGGAAAACCGGGAACAGATCGCTGTTTTGGAGGAGATGGTTGCTTCCTTTGCGGACAAGCGGGAAGAGCTTGAGCTTGTATCCGATTATTTCCGCACCAGAGCAGAGAAATATCTGGTGCTCGGCAAGCTTCCCCAGACGAAATACACCTTTGCACTGAGTGGTTATGTGGCTGCTTATCGTGCACAGGCGATTAAGGAGGAGCTCGAGCAGAAATTTCAGGCAGATGTGGAGCTTGAGGAGATCACTGAGAAGGAAGAGGCGCCGGTCATTCTGAAGAATAACGGCTTTTCGGATTCGGTGGAGGGAGTACTTGCCTCCTTTGGTCTGCCTCACAAGGGGGAGATCGATCCATCGATTGTAACCTCGATCTTTTACGTATTCCTTTTCGGACTGATGCTGTCCGATGCGGCATACGGATTGATTATGGTGGTTGCCTGCGGCATTGTATTAAAGAAATTCCCGAGGATGAGCGAATCTCTTCGAAAATCCATCAAACTGTTCTTCTACTGTGGATTTTCCACTTTGTTCTGGGGAATCATGTTCGGCGGATATTTTGGAGATGCGGTAGATGTCATCTCAAGGGTATTCTTCCATCACGAGGTATCCATACCGCCGTTATGGTTTGCACCGCTTGCAGATCCGATGAAGCTGCTTCTCTATTCCTGGCTGTTTGGTGTGATTCACCTCTACACAGGACTTGGAATGAAAGGCTATATTTGTATCAAAGAAAAGAATTACATGAACTTCTTCTGTGATGTGGTTCTTTGGTTCTGCCTGTTAACAGGACTGATCTTGATCCTGCTTCCGACCGAGCTTTTCGGAGCAATTGCAGGTTCAATGATCGTTTTCCCGGCACCGCTTCATTTCCTCGGCAAGGCACTTGCCCTGATCGGAGTGGTCGGAATCCTGCTTATGTCCGGCAGATCGAGTAAGAATCCGGGTATCAGACTTGCACTTGGTGCTTATGATCTGTACAACATTACCGGCTGGATGAGTGATGTGCTCTCATACTCCAGACTTCTTGCACTTGGTCTTGCGACCGGAGTTATGGCATCGGTATTTAACCAGATGGGCTCCATGGGCGGAGACAGTGTAGTCGGTGTGATTCTGTTTATCGTTGTATTTATTATCGGACACACCTTTAACATGGCGATCAATCTTCTTGGCGCCTATGTGCATACCTGTCGTTTGCAGTATGTAGAGTTTTTTGGAAAATTTTATGAGGGCGGAGGCAAAGCCTTTGCACCCTTCAAACAGAACACGAAATATTTTGATTTTAAGGAGGAAACACAATTATGAGCGGAATCGTATGGGCATTATTAGGAGCAGCAGCAGCAGTCATCCTTGCAGGATGTGGCTCTGCATATGGAGTAGGCGTTGCCGGACAGGCAGCAAGTGGAGTAGTAACAGAGGATCCGAGCAAATTTGCCAAGGTTCTCATTATGCAGCTTCTTCCCGGTACACAGGGTATCTATGGACTGCTTGTAGCATTCCTTACCTTATCCAAGATCGGTATCTTAGGCGGCGGTGCTGCTGATATCAGCGTTGCACCCGGACTTTTAATCTTCGCAGCCTGCCTTCCGATCGGTATCGTTGGTCTGGTATCCGGCATGCACCAGGGTCGTACCTCCGTTGCAGCAATCGGTATCGTTGCAAAGAAACCGGATCAGTTCGGTAAAGCAATGCTGTTCCCTGCGATGGTTGAGACCTACGCTATTTTGGCACTGTTGATCTCTATCCTGGCAGTAAGTGGTATTCAGGTATAACATCCACCGGAAAGGAAGAGCAGCATTATGACTGGATTAGAAAAGATTATAGGCCAGATCGAATCAGAAGGTAGTGCCGCTGCCGAAGAAAAAATTGAATGTGCAAAAAAGCAGGCAGATGAGATTTTAAATGCCGCCCGTGTGGAATGCGAACAGATTAAGAAGCAGGAGCAGACAAAGCGGGAGAGCATGAAGAATACACTGCTTGGCAGGATTGATTCTGCGGTGGATATGGATCGCAGAACAGCTCTGCTCAGAGCAAAACAGCAGTTGATTGCTGATGTTATTGACAAAGCATATGAACAGATAGCAAATGCGGACGTTGATGTCTATTTTGCCCTGATGGAGAAGATGCTTAGAAGCTACGCTGAGCCGCAGAGTGGAAAGATCTATTTTTCCAAGGCGGACATCGAGCGTATGCCTGCAGATTTTAAAGCAAAAATCGATCTGATTGCCAAAGAAAAAGGCGGCAGTCTTGAACTGGTAGATGCCTGTCGTGAGATTGACAATGGTTTTGTCCTCGTTTATGAGGGAACCGGCGGAGATACCAGTATTGAGGAAAACTGTACCTTAAAGGCAATGTTTGAAGTACAGAAGGAAGAATTACAGGATATCGTCCATAAGAAGCTTTTTACTTCATAAATCGCAAAAGGAGGTTTTACAATGTCTGATACAAAGTATGCCTATGCGGTTGCACGAATCCGTGCGATGGAGGTATCCCTGTTTTCAGCAGCAACGATTGAACAGCTGATTGCCTGCAAATCTTACGCGGCCTGCCTGGACTTTCTGAGAGAGAAGGGCTGGGGAGACAGCGAGGGAGAGAAGACAGCGGAGGCAATCCTGGAGCGTGAGGAAGAGAAGATCTGGGAAGTGATGAGAGAGCTTTCCGTGGATCAGAAAAATTTTGAGGTTCTGTTTTATCAGAACTGGTTTCACAATCTGAAGGCGGCCATCAAGAAGGTTTGTACCGGTGATAATGATACCCGCAACATCTATTTCGAAGGAACCAACATGGAGCCGGAGCAGATAGAGAGAGCAATCCGTGAGAAGGACTTTGCCAGCCTGCCTGAGTTTATGCAGGAGGTGGCACAGGAAGCCGTGGAGACCATGCTTCACAGCGCGGACGGACAGCTCTGCGACTGTATGATCGACCAGGCAACCCTTCGGGCAATCATGCAGGCCGGTAAGAAGAGTGAGAATCAGGTAATCAAAGCTTACGCAGAAAATACGGTTGCTGTTGCCAATATAAAGATCGCAGTCCGTTCCCAGAAAACAGGAAAGTCGAAGGATTTCATGGAAAGATCCATGGTGGAATGTGATAGCCTGAACATCCAGTCGCTTATGATGGCGGCACTTGGTGGGCAGGATGCGATTTGTGAGTATCTGACCGGCAATGGTTACGGAGAGGCAGCAGAAGCTCTGAAGCAATCTCCCTCCGCCTTTGAGCGCTGGTGTGATAATCGCATGATACAGACCATGAAACCGCAGAAGAGCAATCCCTTCTCCGTAGGTCCGCTTGTGGCTTACGTGCTTGCAAGGGAGAACGAGATTAAAACGGTTCGCATTATTCTGACCTGCAAGCAGAATGATCTTGCAGATGATGCTATCCGGGAAAGGGTAAGGGAAATGTATGTATAAGATTGCAGTTCTTGGCGATTATGCCAGCATTTACGGCTTCGCCACACTGGGCTTGGACATTTATCCTGTTTCCTCATCCCAGGAGGGCGAAAAAACGTTGCGTAAGCTTGCTGAGGGTGAATATGCCGTAATCTATATTACGGAGGCACTGGCAGCAGATATAGAAAAAGAGATAGAGCGGTATAAGGAAAGACTTCTGCCGGCAATTATCCTGATCCCCGGTGTGTATGGAAACACAGGCGCCGGTGTGCGAGGGGTAAGCAAATGTGTGGAGCAGGCGGTTGGTTCCGATATCCTCTTTGGAGAAGAATAGGAAAGGCGGGTGGTTTAGACAATGAGTAAGGGCGTGATCAAAAAAGTTGCAGGACCGTTGGTTATTGCTGAGGGTATGCGCGACGCCAATATGTACGACGTGGTTCGTGTCAGTGAGAGACGACTCATTGGTGAGATTATTGAGATGCATGGTGACCAGGCATCGATTCAGGTATATGAGGAGACATCCGGACTTGGACCCGGAGAAGCGGTGGAGTCCATGGAGGTTCCGCTTTCGGTTGAACTTGGTCCCGGACTGATCACCAGTATCTACGACGGAATCCAGAGACCGTTGGATGACATTATGAAGGTATCCGGAAACAACTTAAAGCGTGGTGTAGAGGTGCCTTCCTTAAAGAGAGATCTGAAATGGGAGTTTGTTCCCTGTGCAAAAGTGGGTGATGAGGTCGAAGCCGGCGATATTATCGGTACGGTGGAGGAGACGGTTATTGTCAGCCATAAGATTATGATTCCCTATGGAATCAAGGGTACGATCAAGAGCATTACAGCCGGAACCTATACGGTGGAGGAGACAGTTGCAGTGGTTGAGACCGCAGACGGCGATCGCGAGATCACCCTGATGCAGAAATGGCCGGTTCGAAAAGGAAGACCTTATGCGAGAAAGCTTCCGCCCACCATGCCGCTTATCACAGGACAGCGTGTCGTTGATACGTTTTTCCCGATTGCACGTGGCGGTGTGGCTGCTGTTCCGGGACCCTTTGGTTCCGGTAAGACAGTTATCCAGCATCAGCTTGCAAAATGGGCAGAGGCAGATATCGTGGTCTATATCGGTTGCGGCGAGCGCGGTAATGAGATGACCGATGTATTAAACGAGTTCCCTGAGCTTAAGGATCCTAAGACCGGACATTCCCTGATGCAGCGTACCGTGCTGATTGCCAATACCTCAGATATGCCGGTTGCAGCGCGTGAGGCATCGATTTACACAGGTATTACGATTGCAGAGTACTTCCGTGACATGGGTTATTCGGTAGCCCTGATGGCAGACTCCACCTCCCGTTGGGCTGAGGCACTTCGTGAGATGTCCGGACGACTTGAGGAGATGCCCGGTGAGGAAGGTTATCCTGCTTATCTTGGTAGCCGTCTGGCTCAGTTCTATGAGCGTGCAGGCTCCGTGATTACACTCGGAAAAGATGGAAGAGAGGGAGCTCTCTCCGTAATCGGAGCGGTATCTCCTCCGGGTGGTGATATTTCCGAGCCGGTATCCCAGGCAACCCTTCGTATTGTAAAGGTATTCTGGGGATTGGATTCCGCACTCGCTTATAAGAGACATTTCCCGGCGATCAACTGGCTGACCAGTTACTCGCTGTATCTGGATAATATCTCCGGCTGGTTTAAGGACAAGGTTGCACCGGACTGGATGGAAGACAGACAGAAGCTTATGAGCTTACTGCAGGATGAGGCAGAGCTTGAGGAAATCGTAAAGATGGTTGGTATGGATGCGCTTTCTGCACATGACCGTCTGAAGATGGAGGCTGCCCGCTCAATTCGTGAGGACTTCTTACACCAGAACTCCTTCCACGAGGTAGATACCTATTCTTCCCTGAAGAAACAGCTGTTAATGATGAGACTTGTCATTGCGTTCTACGAGCAGTGTAACGAAGCTCTGGATAACGGGGCCGGAATCAACGCCCTGCTTAAGCTTCCTGTTCGTGAGAAGATCGGACGTTATAAATACACGCTGGAGGAGCAGCTGGATGGAGAGTATAGTGCAGTGTTAGAGGAGCTTTCAAAGGAAGTTTCCGACTGCTGCGGAAAGGAGGACTTCTAAATGCCAAAGGAGTATAGAACAATACAGGAAGTTGCAGGTCCTCTGATGCTTGTCAGCGGAGTAGACAATGTAACCTACGATGAACTTGCAGAAATTGAATTGGCAAACGGCGAGACCCGCCGCTGTAAGGTATTGGAGATCGATGGAGATAACGCGCTGGTACAGTTGTTTGAGAACTCAACCGGTATCAACCTCTCCAATTCCAAGGTTCGTTTCCTTGGAAGAAGCATGGAGCTTGGTGTGTCCGGCGATATGTTAGGCCGTGTCTTCGATGGTCTGGGACGTCCTATCGATGACGGCCCGGAGATTTTCCCGGATGAGCGTCGCGATATCAACGGTCTTCCGATGAATCCGGCTGCCCGTTCCTATCCGGATGAGTTTATTCAGACCGGTATTTCCGCTATTGATGGACTTAACACATTGGTACGTGGTCAGAAGCTGCCGATTTTCTCCGCATCCGGTTTGCCGCATGCCCAGCTTGCAGCACAGATTGCAAGACAGGCAAAGGTTCGCGGTAAGGACGAGAAATTCGCCGTAGTATTTGCTGCTATGGGTATCACCTTCGAGGAGTCCAACTACTTTATTGATTCCTTTAAGGAAACCGGAGCGATCGATCGTACCGTTCTGTTTGTGAATCTGGCAAATGACCCTGCAGTAGAGCGTATTGCAACGCCTCGTATGGCGTTAACCGCTGCAGAGTATCTTGCCTTTGAGAAGGATATGCATGTCCTTGTTATCCTGACAGATATTACGAACTACGCTGACTCTCTTCGTGAGGTGTCTGCGGCACGTAAGGAGGTGCCGGGTCGTCGTGGTTATCCCGGATATATGTATACCGACCTTGCTTCTCTGTATGAAAGAGCAGGCCGTCAGCATGGTAAGGTAGGTTCCATTACGATGATCCCGATTCTGACCATGCCTGAGGATGACAAGACACATCCGATTCCGGATCTTACCGGTTATATTACAGAGGGACAGGTTATTCTTAGCCGTGAGCTGTACCGCCGTGGCGTTCAGCCGCCGATCGATGTACTGCCGTCTCTGTCCCGTCTGAAGGATAAAGGTATCGGTGAAGGCAAAACACGTGCGGATCATTCGAATACGATGAACCAGCTTTTTGCAGCCTATGCCCGTGGTAAGGAGGCAAAGGAGCTGATGGTCATCCTCGGTGAGGCAGCACTTTCCGATATTGACCTTATCTATGCGAAGTTTGCAGATGCTTTTGAGAAGGAATACGTATCGCAGGGTTATGATGCAAACCGTGATATTGAGGAGACTCTGAGCATCGGCTGGAAGCTGTTGTCCATTCTGCCCAGAAGTGAGCTGAAACGTATCGATGACAAGTTCCTTGACCAGTATTACAAACCGGAGAACTAATCTGTTAGTTTTCCATTGACAGGAAAGGAGATCGATATGGCCAAGACTCAGGTGAATCCTACCCGTATGGAGCTCACCCGCCTGAAGAAAAAGCTGGTGACTGCGACGAGAGGACACAAATTACTGAAGGACAAACGGGATGAACTGATGCGTCAGTTCTTGGATCTGGCCAGAGAGAATATGGAGCTGCGTAAAAAGGTGGAGGCAGGGATTCTGTCAGCAAACCGCAACTTTGTCATTGCAAAGGCGGGAATGTCGGAGGAAACCCTGAACACTGCACTGATGGCAGCAAAACAGGAGGTCTATTTGGAGACCGGCAGTAAGAATATCATGAGCGTTGATATCCCGGTGTTTGAATATAAGACACGCACCGCGGATGAGAATGATATTTACTCCTATGGTTTTGCCTTTACCTCCTGCGATCTGGATGATGCCGTGAAGTCACTCGCGGAGGTTTTGCCGGATATGTTAAAGTTAGCAGAGACGGAAAAGGCCTGCAAGCTGATGGCGGCAGAGATCGAAAAGACGAGACGAAGGGTAAATGCTTTAGAGCATGTCATCATTCCCGAGACACAGAAGAATATCAAATACATCACTATGAAGCTGGACGAGAACGAGAGAAGCACACAGATCCGCCTGATGAAGGTAAAGGATATGATGCTGGAGGAAGCACATCAGTACAGTGCAAAGCAGAGTGGTTTTGAGGTTACAGTAGAGTAGAAAGAGATAGGGGCACTGAGCAGGTGCCCCTATTTTAGAAAGGGGTTATTGTTGAAACAAAAAATAGAAAAGCTGCGAGAGAGCATCTGCAGCGTGATTGTGGGACGGGAGGAGACGATTGACTTTCTGCTGACAGCCCTTCTTGCAGATGGTCATGTGTTATTGGAGGATGTGCCGGGCACAGGCAAGACGAAATTGGCGCGAACCCTGGCAGGCGCGCTTGGAATAACGTTTTCGAGGATCCAGTTTACACCGGATCTGCTTCCGACGGATCTTACGGGTCTGCATGTATACGATCAGCAGGAGAATCAGTTTGTATTACATAAAGGACCCGTGTTTACGAATATACTGCTGGCAGATGAGATTAACCGCGCGACGCCTAGGACACAGAGCGGATTGTTAGAATGTATGGAAGAGCATCAGGTGACCTTAGACGGAAAGCGGATGGCTCTTGCGGAGCCCTTTTTCGTAATCGCAACGCAGAATCCGATTGAGACAGCGGGAACCTTCCCACTCCCCGAGGCACAGCTAGATCGTTTTATGATGAAGCTGTCCTTAGGACTTTCCTCCAAGGAGGAGGAGATTCGGATTCTGGAGCGGTTTATGGGAGAAGATCCGATCAAGCAGGTGACTCCGGTATTATCAGAGCAACAGCTCTTAGAGGCAAGAAGAGAAGCTGCCGGGGTGTATGTCGCACCCGTGCTTCTGGAGTATCTGGCAGAGCTTGTAGAGAAAACCCGTACCAATGAGCGGATTCGAATGGGAGTCAGCACCAGAGGAAGCCTGGCAATGCTTCGTGCAGCAAGAAGCTATGCTTATTTGCAGGGAAGAAGCTATGTAATTCCGGACGACATCAAGAAGCTTGCGGTGCCGGTTTTTGCCCACCGGCTTGTACTGGCCTATGGTGGAACCAAGGAGCAGGAAGCGTGCGAGCTGATTCATACGATTTTAGATTCTGTTGCAGTGCCCACTGAGGATTTGAAGCAATGATTATTGTTTTTATGGTATTTGGAGTGGCGGCATTTCTGCTTCTGGAGCGATGGGTTTACCAAAAGTTCTGGGAGAAGGATTTGCAGGTGACTCTTCGGTTTGAGAATCCGGCGATCTATGAGAGGGAACAGGGGATTCTTGAGGAGGTCGTCGAGAATCATAAGAGACTGCCTCTGCCGGTGTTAAAAATCAAATTTCAGTGTTCCAAATACCTGCGGTTTGACCGTGGTATCAATTCGACTGTGACCGATTTTTATTATCGTAACGATGTCTTCACGGCGATGCCGATGAAGCGAATTACAAGGCGGCTGACCTTCACCGGAGCAAAACGAGGATATTATGGAATACGGGGGATAGATCTATTATCTACAGATTTGTTCTATTTAAAGAACCTGCGAGCAGAGCGCCAGGGAGAGACGTATCTTTATGTTCTCCCGAGACCCTTTTCCGGCGGGGATTTTGACATGGTGCTGCAGAAGATCAGCGGTGAGACACTGGCGAGAAGAGCACTGCTGGAGGATCCCTTTGAGAACAGGGGGATACGTCCCTATCAGCCCTATGATGCCATGCGCACGATTAACTGGAAGGCCACGGCACGCACCGGCATGCTGCAGGTAAACCAGAAGAACTACACGGCTCTAAAGGGGGTTCGCATTTTCCTGAATCTGGACGATCATGCGATTCTTCGACAGGAGGAGCTGTTAGAATATGCGATTCGTATGGCAGCGATGCTTGCACAGCAAATGCTCGGACTAGGCATCCGGGTCAGCCTGTTTGCGAATGCGCCGGATACGATTACCGGAAATTATCTGGAGATTCCGGCAGGAGCCGGGGCTGGTCAGCTTGATACCATCCGGAAGGGATTGGCGCGTATTGATTTGGAGAAGCCTGCCTATGACTATTCGGAGTTTATGCTGCCGAAGATGCTGGATAATCCGGGGGAGACCTGCACGGCCGTGATCTCTCCGAATCATTATAAGGATTTTCAGGAGAGTCTGGTTCGCTATCAGAAACAGGATCCGGATTTTTTCTGGCTTTGTCCGGTTTACCGGAGTATGGACTCGGATAGGCAGGAGGTGCTTGATCCGCTAAAGAAATGTTATCAGCCGGTAGTCTGTGAGAGGGAGTAAAAGGGGTATGAGTAGAAGAACGTTAGAGGCTTTTATTACGATCTGTGGCGCCACAATCAATACGATTCCGTTTGTCTGTGTTTTAATTGTCCTTTATGGCATGCTGTTTGGAACAAAGGCACCGGTTGGACTGATCCTGCTTGTGGTAGGCTATGCTGCGCTCACGGAGTGTATCCGCAGCTATGTAGAACGCGTGCTTCCCTATCTGCTTGCGCATGTGATGCCACTTGTTCTCTTTTGGTTCGTGGTACGGATGGAGCCCTGGGACAAGCTGGTTGGAGGCTTTCTGCTTATCGTAATTCTTCTGTTCGCACTGGTGCAAAAAATCAGACGGATGGGAGTGAGCAGAGCCTATCATCCCGCACTTATCTGCTGTGTCCTGTTTGCAACCTATCTTGTACCAAACACAGCGTATGTCGTTGTTCTTGGAGAGATTTATCTGGCGCTGTTTCTGGTTGAGCTTTTCTTTAGACAGTTCGTGAGATATCTGGAGAGAGAGACCATGACAAACAACCAGCTGGATG
>CALZEZ010000008.1 GCA_945643825.1 uncultured Lachnospiraceae bacterium | reverse complement strand
CAGCTGCTGCAGGTCCGGGAGGGTGTCTGGTGTCACACCTGAGAGAGGTGACCCGGTGGATTCTGCGGGATCGGCAGCCTGGGTGGGCTGTGTATTTTCTGTGGGACTGGCAGCCTGCTCGGTCTGGGCGGGCTGTGTATTATCCGTGGGCTTGGCTGCCTGCTCGGTCTGGGCGGGCTGTGTACTATCTGTGGACTCCTCCGCAGAAGGGAGTGGTTCCCAGACGCTCTGCTCCGCTGCTTCGACGGTCTGCACTGACAGGCTTCCTATTATTAAAACTACTATAAGAAATGGAAATGCAGCCTGCCGTCTTACGCCCTTCCTATTTCGCTCCGACGAGGATGTCGTCAAAGAACGAAAGCAAATCCTCATATACGATCTGATGCTCCTTTTCGTTTAAAATCTCATGCCGCATGCCGGCATAATATTTCTTCTTAATATTCTTTACGCCAGCTTTCTCTACGGAACGAACGGCCGCCTCCACACCCTTTGTGTAGTTTCCGACCGGATCATCGGTTCCTGCCACAAAGAACAACGGGAGGTTCTTCGGGATCCCTGAGAGCCGATCGGTATCATGTAATCTTAACAAAAGCTCAAACAGAGTGATAAAGCCATTATCGGTAAACTTAAAGCCGCAATCCGGACTCGCTACGTATTTTGCAACAATTTCCTCATCGCGTGTAAGCCATTCAAAGCTTGTCGGATGCTCGGGTATCTTCTTACAGTAGCTTCCAAAGACAATGTAATCAAGTATCGCACTCTCATGCTTGTAGCCACGAATCGCACCCTCAAGCTTCGCAAACAGCTTACTGCACCGAAGAAGAAGCCTCGGCTGCATACCGGTAGACATGATTACGGCGCCCTGCACTTCAAAGCCATATTCGGTCAGGTAGTTTCTTGTAATAAACGAGCCCATGCTGTGCCCCAGGATAAAGCACGGAAGTGTCGGATATTCTCCAACAATCTCCTCATGGAGTCTGTGTACATCCTTGACAACAATGCTTGCCGCATCGCCCTCGCAGAAAAAGCCTCTCTTGCCATTTTCACCAACCGATTTGCCATGTCCGAGATGATCCTCACCGACTACAATGTAGCCATGTTCCGTCATAAAGGTCGCAAAATCCTCGTAGCGCTCAACATACTCTGCCATGCCGTGCACAATCTGTAAAATCGCCTTTGGCTCCCCTTCCGGCAGCCACTCCACTGCATGAATCCTCTGTATTCCATCCGCTGATCGAAATGATATCTCTTTTTTCTGCATAGGCGTCCCCCTCCTGACAATATCTTTAGTATACACGAAAACGCCCCCAAAAGGGGGCATTTCATAAAAATTTAACAAATTTCCGCTCCGGCCGGCATCGGCTTTTCAGGCGTCATCAGGGCAAGGTTTCCCTCTGCATCCTCCGCGCATAAAAGCATTCCCTCCGACTGCATTCCTGCAAGGGTCGCCGGTTTCAGGTTCGTGATGACCATAACCTTCTTGCCGACCATCTCCTCGGCACTGTAGTACTGCTTGATACCGGACAGAATCTGTCTTACCTCGCTACCGATCTTAACCTGAGAGCAAAGAAGCTTCTTGGACTTGGGAACCTCCTTACAGTCGATGATCTCACCCACCTGGAATTGAAGCTTTGCAAAATCATCGTAGGTCACTTCCGGTTTTCTCTCGATATCGATTACATTTTCTTCTTTGGTCTCTTCTGCAGGTGCTTCCTGTGCAACGCCTGCCTGCGCACGCTGCTTCTCCTGAAGAACTTCAACCTTTTCCATAATCTCCTTTAAATCCTGGCGGGCAAAAAGGATCTCCGGTGCATCGGTCACCTTGGTACCGCTCTCATAAAGGCCAAACTGTGTCAGCGTGTCAAAGTCTCGCAGTGAGGTGTTAAGCTGTCCGGCTATTTTGGCTGCGCTCTCGGGCATAAAGCTCTCAAGGAGGCTTGCTCCGATCGTGATGCTCTCTACGAGGTTGTAGAGCACGGTTGCCAGACGATCCCTCTTCGCCTCGTCCTTGGCAAGTGCCCAGGGCATCGTCTCATCAATATATTTATTGCAGCGCTTGAAGGTTGTGAAGATCTCAGAAATGGCATCCGCTACCTTAAGCTCTTCCATTTTAGCTGCCACACGCGCATAGGTGCCTGTCACAACAGCTTTTAAATCGTCATCGATGGCCTTCTCCTGTGCGTCTGTGCTCTCACCCTTATTTTCCACAATTCCGCCAAAGTATTTGTTGCTCATGGAAATCGTGCGGTTGACAAGGTTTCCAAGGGTATTGGCAAGGTCCGAATTCAGGCGCTCTACCATGAGCTCCCAGGTAATCACGCCATCATTTTCAAACGGCATCTCATGCAGTACGAAATAACGCACGGCGTCCACGCCAAAGAAATCCACCAGATCCTCTGCGTAGATGACATTTCCTTTGGATTTACTCATCTTACCATCGCCCTGTAACAGCCACGGGTGACCAAATACCTGCTTCGGCAGAGGCTCACCAAGAGCCATCAGGAAGATCGGCCAGTAAATCGTATGGAAGCGAATGATATCCTTTCCAATCAAGTGCAGGTCTGCCGGCCAGTATTTCGCATAGAGCTCATCCGAGCCGCCCTCACAGTGATAGCCGAGTCCGGTGATATAGTTGCTGAGCGCATCGAGCCATACATAAACGACGTGCTTGTCATCAAAATCTACCGGAATGCCCCATTTAAAGGAGGTTCTGGATACGCAAAGATCCTGCAGTCCCGGAAGAAGGAAATTGTTCATCATCTCGTTCTTGCGGGATACGGGCTGGATAAACTCGGGGTGTGTATTGATATGCTCGATCAAACGGTCTGCATATTTGCTCATTCTGAAGAAATAAGCTTCCTCCTTGGCAGGCTTTACCTCTCTGCCGCAGTCAGGACACTTGCCGTCCACAAGCTGTGCCTGTGTCCAGAAGGACTCACACGGAGTACAGTACATTCCTTCATAGGCACCTTTGTAGATATCGCCCTGCTCGTAGAGCTTTTTAAAAATCTTCTGCACTTCCTTCTCATGATAATCATCTGTTGTACGGATAAACTTATCATAGGAGATGTTGAGCATATCGCAGATGTCACGAATCTGTCCCGCAACCTTGTCCACAAATTCCTTCGGAGTCACACCTGCCTCCTCGGCCTTTAGCTCGATCTTCTGTCCATGCTCATCGGTTCCTGTCATAAAGCGGACATCGTAGCCGTCCTTTCGCTTAAAGCGGGCAATGCTGTCTGCCAAGACAATCTCATAGCTGTTGCCAATGTGCGGTTTCCCGGAGGTATACGCAATGGCAGTTGTCAAATAATACTTTCCCTTCATTTTCATAACAGCGCTTCGGCTCCTTTTCCTATTACTCCAAAAAAGCGGATGCCAGCGCATCCGCTTGCAAGAATCTCCTGCGTCGATTCTTGTTTAGATCAATCTGCAAATTGCAGGAATGCTTTTACATTTGCCGTAATATCACCTTTTAAAATGGCAGATCCGGCTACAATGACATTTGCGCCGGCCTCCAAAACCATCTTAAGGTTCTGTGTCTTAATTCCGCCATCAACCTCCAGATCAGTGGTCAATCCATGCTCGTTAATAAACTGTCTGACCCTGCGGATGCGCTCTGTCGATTCAGGGATATAGGCCTGTCCTCCAAAGCCCGGCTCGACCGTCATCAGAAGAACCATGTCCACCTTCCCCAGATAAGGATAAACCTTCTCCACCATGGTACCCGGCTTGATCGAAATGCCTGCCCGAACCCCGGCCTCATGAATCTGACGAATCACAGCCTCAGGATCCTCGGTTGCCTCCAGATGAAAGGTGATGCCGTCAGCGCCACACCTGACAAACTCGTCAATGTAGCGCTCCGGCTTTTCAATCATCAGATGTACATCAAAAAATCGTCCGGTCGTCCCACGAATGGAGGAGATCAGCGGCATGCCAAAGGAAATGGAGGGAACAAAAAGCCCGTCCATCACGTCGATGTGCACATACTGTGCCCCGGCACGGTCCAGCTCACATAGCTGCTCTCCCAGCTTATTAAAATCTGCTGCCAAAATCGATGGTGATAGTATCATGATGTCTTTTATTTTCCTAAATATTCTTTGATGGACTCGTAAACGCCCTTGCCATCTAATTTATATTTCTCCATCAGAGCCTGTGCAGATCCGGACTCACCGAATTTATCCTGCATACCAAGCTTGCAAACCGGAGTCGGTGCCTTCTCGCAAAGTGCATCACATACTGCTGAGCCAAGTCCGCCGATCACAGAGTGCTCCTCAACGGTTACAACCTTGCCGGTCTTCTTCGCACTTGCAATGATGAGATCCTCATCGAGCGGCTTGATGGTGCAGATGTTGATAACCTCTGCGTCCACGCCGTCAGCTTTTAACATTTCAGCAGCCTCAAGAGCACTTGCCACGCAAAGTCCGGTAGCTACGATGGTCAGGTCTTTTCCTTCCTTAACGACATCGCCCTTACCGATCTCAAAATGATAATCCGGTCTGTCATTGATAACCGGCACTGCAAAACGGCCAAATCTCATATAAACAGGTCCCTGATGCTCATAAGCAGCCTTCACACAGGCAACTGCCTCCACATCGTCGGACGGGCACATTACAACCATTCCCGGAATCGTACGCATCAGAGCGATATCCTCGTTACACTGATGGCTTGCTCCATCCTCACCAACGGTGATACCGGCATGGGTTGCACCGATTTTTACATTTAAATGAGGGTATCCTACCGTGTTACGAACCTGCTCAAAGGCACGTCCTGCTGCAAACATTGCAAAGGAGCTTGCGAAAGGAACAAATCCTGTGGTAGCAAGTCCTGCTGCAATACCGATCATGTTAGATTCTGCGATACCACAGTCAATATGTCTGTCCGGATATGCCTTTTTAAACATACCGGTCTTGGTAGCTGCTGCCAGATCTGCATCTAAAACAACCACATCCTGATGCTCTGCTCCCAATTCTACTAATGCTCTACCATAGCTTTCTCTGGTAGCTATCTTCTTCACTGCATCTGCCATCCTTATTCACCTGCTTTCTCTAACTGCTCATCAATTTTCTCTAAATCAGCCATTGCTGTTGCAAACTCTTCATCGTTAGGTGCCTTACCATGCCAGTCAACGCTGCCCTCCATGAAGGAAACACCTTTACCCTTGGTGCTGTGAGCGATGATTGCAGTAGGAACGCCCCTGGTCTGCTTTGCCTCGTTGAAGGCTGCGCGAATTGCATCGAAATCATGTGCATCCACATGGATCACATGGAAATTAAATGCCTCGAACTTCTTGTCAATTGGATTCGGAGAGCATACATCATCAATGCTTCCGTCGATCTGTAAGCCGTTGTTGTCTACGATCACGCAGAGATTGTCAAGCTTACGATGGCCGGCAAACATAGCTGCCTCCCAAACCTGTCCTTCCTCGATCTCACCATCGCCGAGTAAGGTATATACGCGGAAATCCTTGCCGGAAAGCTTTGCACCAAGTGCCATACCAACCGCTGCAGAGATTCCCTGTCCAAGAGAACCGCTGGACATATCAACACCCGGGATTTTCTTCATGTCCGGATGTCCCTGTAAATAGGAGCCAAGCTTACGAAGAGTCAGCAGATCCTCCTCCGGGAAATAGCCTCTGTGAGCCAGCGTGGAATAAAGACCAGGAGCGGTGTGTCCCTTAGAAAGAACGAAACGGTCTCTGTCCGGATCTTTGGGATTCTTCGGATCAATATTCAACTCTTCAAAATACAGAAATGTGTAGATGTCGGCTGCAGAGAGAGATCCGCCCGGATGTCCGGCTTTTGCACTGTGAACACCCTTGATGATTCCCTTGCGCACCTGATTTGCATGCTTTGCAAGTTCTAAATTATTCATGTTTCACCCCGTTCTGCCGCAAAGTGCGGCTTCTAATCGTCATTACTCTAACACAGTAAGCAAGAAGCGTCTATTCACTTTTTGCTCAAATTTACTATTCTAGCGTTGTCCGTAGTAGGCATTTGCACCATGCTTTCTATAATAATGCTTGTCCTGAAGCTCCTGCGGTGCGGGCTGGATCCTCGGATTGATCGTCTCG
This sequence comes from uncultured Lachnospiraceae bacterium, assembly GCA_945643825.1. Lineage (GTDB taxonomy): Bacteria > Bacillota > Clostridia > Lachnospirales > Lachnospiraceae > UMGS2037. Next base: position 8,978 of record CALZEZ010000008.1, on the reverse strand, counting down.
GCACGGTATGCCATCTTTGCAACCTCCTCTAAGACAACCGCATTATGAACCGCCTCATGTGCATCCTTTCCCCATGCAAAGGGTCCGTGGTTCTTGCACAAAACTGCCGGCACTGCCTTCGGATCTTTCTTTAGGCGCTTAAACTCATCTACGATCAACAGACCTGTGTTCTTCTCATAGTTTGCTGCAATTTCCTCCTCGGTCAGGCAGCGGACACATGGTACCTCTCCATAGATATAGTCTGCATGGGTCGTTCCATAGCAGGGAATGCTCCGTCCTGCCTGCGCCCAGCTTGTTGCATAGGAGGAATGTGTATGTACGACACCGCCAATCTCAGGGAAAGCCTTGTAAAGCTCTACATGAGTCGCTGTATCGGAGGACGGATTGTAGCGTCCCTCCACCTTATTTCCTTCCAGGTCTACGAGTACCATATCGTCCGGTGTCAGCTTATCGTAGTCCACACCACTTGGCTTGATCGCAAAGATTCCGCTCTCTGCATCGAGCTCGCTGACATTTCCCCAGGTAAAGGTGACAAGCCCGTACTTCGGGAGCAGCATGTTGGCCTCATAGACGCGTTTTTTGAGTTCTTCCAGCATTGTCCTTCTCCTTTTCGTGTATTATTTCAAATCGGCAACGGCTGCTCTCTCAATAGAAAGACCTGCCTGATAGCGCTCGATAAAGCGATTAAAGCCTTCCACATCCTTTGCATCGGGATCCATGGAGGTTCCGGTCTCGCCCTTAAATACCTTGTCGGCAAGATAAGCATCGAGAGTCTCACCCTCGTCCTTCTGCATCATGTAAGCGGCCAGAAGAGCGATACCCCACGCACCGCCTTCTCCTGCGGTTTCCATAACGGTAACGGGTGCATCGATGGCTGCTGCCATAATCTTCTGTCCAACGCCCTTGGTCTTAAACAGTCCGCCGTGTCCAAGCATCTTGTCGATCGTCACTTTTTCCTGTTTACATAAAATGTCAAGACCGATCTTTAAGGCTCCAAGTGCGGTAAAGAGATGTACTCTCATGAAGTTTGCAAGCGTAAAGGAGGCATCCGGTGTGCGGGCAAAGAGAGGTCTGCCCTCCTCAAAGCCGGTAATGCTCTCGCCGGAAAAATAGTTGTAGGCAAGAAGTCCGCCGCAGTCTGCATCGCCCTCTAATGCCTTATTATACAGTGTGCCAAACAGCTCATTCATGTCCACCTTCATGCCAAAGCTCTGTGCAAACTCCTTAAACAGGTTCACCCAGGCATTGAGGTCTGAGGTGCAGTTGTTGCAGTGTACCATACCGACGAGGTTGCCGTTTGGTGTGGTGACAAGGTCAATCTCGGGATAAACCTTTGACAGCTCTTTTTCCAGAACAACCATGGCAAATACAGAGGTACCTGCGGAGACATTTCCGGTGCGTCTGGTAACCGAATTGGTTGCTGTCATACCGGTTCCGGCATCTCCCTCGGGCGGACATAACGGAATGCCTGCCTGAAGCTTTCCGGAAGCATCGATCAATTTTGCACCTTCCTCGGTCAGTGTGCCGGCCTTATCACCTGCAAGCAGGATCTTCGGCATGATATCCAGCAGTCTCCATGGATATCCCTTGTCTGCAATCTTTTCATCAAATATCTGTACCATGCGGCTGTGATATTCCATTTTCTCGATATCAATCGGGAACATACCGGACGCCTCGCCGATACCGATGACGCGCTCTCCGGTCAGCTTCCAGTGTACATAGCCCTCCAGGGTGGTCAGGAAATCGATATCCTTTACATGCTCTTCTCCATTTAGGATTGCCTGATAGAGATGTGCGATGCTCCAGCGCTGCGGAATGTTGTATTCAAAGTCACGGGTCAGCTCGTTTGCTGCCGCTTCTGTCATCGTATTGCGCCAGGTGCGGAACGGAACCAGGAGCTTTCCAGCTTTGTCAAACGGCATGTAGCCGTGCATCATCGCACTGAATCCGATTGCCTTTAAGGTTGTGATCTGTGCACCGTATCTGCTCTCTACATCCTTCTGCAAATCTGCATAGCAGTCATGCAGTCCTTCCCAGACATCCTCCTCATGATAGGTCCAGATGTTGTTTTCCAGACGGTTCTCCCACTCATGGCTTCCGGACGCGATGGGGTTGTGCTCCTCATCGATCAGAACTGCCTTAATGCGTGTGGAACCAAATTCAATACCGAGAATGGCTTTTCCATCCTCGATGAGTTTTTTGATGGCTTCTGCGCTCATGTTTGATAACCCTCCATGTTATTTGTAGACTGTCTAAAATATATCACAAATTTCTAAAATAAAAAAGCCCCAAGCTGTCCAAAATAGGTCAAAGTTTTTTAATAAAAATTTTAGTTTTATGCTTATGGAAATGTGATAGACTAGATTTTAAAGTTTTAAGAGAGGGGCGATCTTTTTGGCCAAGCAAACACAAGAAAAGGATGACAACAGCTTTATCGTAAAGCTCGCAACCTTCATCGTGGACAGACGGAACCTGTTCTTCCTGTTATTCGGTATCGCTGTCATTTTTTCCCTGATTGCCATGAACTGGACAAAGGTGGAAAACGACATCTCCGCATATCTGCCTGACACCACTGAAACAAGACAGGGTCTCACACGCATGGAGGACGAGTTTGTCACGTATGGCACAGCGAAGATTATGGTGACAAACATCACCTATGATAAGGCAAAGGAGCTTGCCGATGAAATTGAGGCAAGGGACAGCGTCATCATGCTTTCCTTTGATAACACGACCAGTCATTTCAACAATTTCTCGGCGCTGTACGAGATTACCTTCGGCTATGAGGAGGATGACGACCGGGCACTTGAGGCGCTTCATGAGATTGAGAGTTCGCTGGAGGGCTATGATTTCTATACCTCCACCTCAATGGGTGATACCTCTGCCGAGGAGATTGCCGAGCAGATGTCGGTCATCAGCGTATTAGTCGCTATTGTAGTCGTTTCTATTTTACTTCTGACCTCACAGACGTGGGCGGAGGTACCGGTTCTCCTAATCACATTTGTGGCGGCGGCACTTATCACAAAAGGGACAAACTTCATGATGGGAACAATCTCCTTCGTGTCCAATTCGGTAACGATTGTGCTACAGCTGGCGCTCTCCATCGATTATGCGATCATTTTCTGTAACCGTTACAAGGAGGAGCATCGAACGCTTGACGTGCGCGAGGCAGATATCGTGGCCTTGAGCAAGGCGATTCCGGAGATCACCTCAAGTTCCCTGACAACCGTAGGTGGTCTGATTGCCATGATGTTCATGCAGTTCGGAATCGGCAGGGACATGGCTCTTTGCCTGATCCGTGCTATTATCTTAAGTCTGCTCGCCGTTTTTCTTCTGATGCCGGGACTACTGATGCTCTTTGGCGGCTTAATGGATAAAACCACCCATAAGAGCTTTATTCCGAAAATCAATTTTGTCGGGAGGTTTGCTTACAGGACAAGGTTTCTCATCCCGCCGGTCTTTCTGGCACTCATTGTTGCCGGCATGTTTGTTTCAAGTAAATGTCCCTATGTGTACGGGTACGAGGATATAAAGACGCCTATCAAGGGGGACTCGCAGATCGTGAATGAAATGATCGAGGAGTCCTTTGGAAGCTCCAATATGGTTGCGCTGATCGTTCCGGCAGGAAGCTATGAAACTGAAAAGAAAATGCTTGCCGAGTTAGAGAGCTATGATGAGATCGACTATTGCATGGGGCTTGCCAACACCGAGGCGATGGACGGCTATATGTTGACTGACAAGCTCACGGCAAGAGAATTCTCCGAGCTTCTGGAGCTTGACTATGAGGTGAGCGAGCTTCTCTATATGGCCTATGCCGTGGACGATGAGAACTACGCCAAAATAGTCAACGGCTTCTCGAGCTACAGTGTTCCGCTCATCGATATGATCCGTTTTCTGTATGACGAGGTGAAGGAGGGGTATGTGGATCTGGATGCGGACATGATGGATACGCTAGAGGATGCACACACGAAAATGGAGATTGCGAGAAAGCAGCTTCAGGGTGAAAACTACAGTCGTATGTTAGTTTACATAAATCTGCCGCAGGGTGGTGATGAGACCTTTGCCTTTCTTGACAGGATCCACGAGGTTGCGCTGGAGTACTATCCTTCTGCGGATATTCTGCTCCCCGGTGAATCAACCAGCCAGTATGATCTCTACAAGACCTTCCAGCGGGATAATACGGTCGTCAGCGTAGTGTCAATCCTCGCTGTTTTGGTCGTTTTGCTTTTTACCTTCAAATCAGCAGGCATGCCGGTTCTGTTAATCGTTGTGATACAGGGTGTTATCTGGATCAACTTTTCTTTCCCGGCACTGCAGCACAATAATCTGTTCTTTATGAGCTACTTAATCGTCAGCTCCATCCAGATGGGTGCCAATATTGATTATGCCATTGTTATCTCCGGCCGGTTCATGGAGCTTAAGGATAAGATGTCGAAGCGCGATGCCATCATTGAGACGCTGAATTTTGCTTTTCCGACCATCGTAACCTCCGGATCCATGATGACAATCGCCGGTTTCCTGATCGGTCAGATGTCCTCGGACGGAGCCATCTGCGGCATCGGGCAGTGTCTTGGCCGTGGAACGGTCATCTCAATCATCACGGTTATGTTCGCTCTGCCCCAGATCCTGTTAGTCGGAGAAAAAATTATCGAGAAGACCTCCTTTGCCGTATCCATTCCGTTAAAGCTAGAGCGAAATACCGGTCTGATGCGTGTGGATGGTCTGGTGCAGGGGCAGGTAAACGGTACGGTCATGGGTGAGTTCCATGGTTTTGTAAGAGGCGAAGCCAATCTCTTCGTCAATATGGGTAAAATCGAGCCGGTTTCAGATGACACACAGTTGAAGGGAGGTGAGGCATATGCAATCACAGAAGCACGTAATCCAGAGGCTTAAAAGAACCTCCCTGGTGGGTTTTCTATGTCTGACTCTTCTCGCCTCACCCGCAGGAGTGCTCCGCGCGCAGGCGGCCGATTCGGCATCTGTTGGTTGGGCAGCACCCGACGCGGCGTGGACCGATACAGCGACGGATGCGATAAAGATCGATAAGATGGAGGAATCACCTTCTACAAGAGAGCGCATTGAGATCTTCACGGCGCAGGATCTGGCAGCCCTTTCGAAGAACTGTCGTCTGGACTCCTGGTCAATGGATAAGGATGTCTATCTGATGCGGGATCTGGATCTGACAGACAAGGTCGTTGAGCCAATCCCGGTATTTAACGGCACATTTTACGGGCAGGAGCACACAATATCCGGCTTCTGCTACGAGGGGGATGGCTATGTCACGGGTCTCTTTCGTTATGTAGGGGCGAACGGGGTTCTGCAGAATCTGAACGTACATGCTCAGATTTCCTCCTCCGGAGAAAAGGAGTGCGTCGGCGGTATCGTCGGTATCAACTATGGCATTCTGTCCAGATGCTCCTTTGAGGGAACAGTGGATGGAAAGAATCTGACCGGCGGTATCGTCGGCATCAATGAGAGCTGTGGTCAGCTCTACAACTGTGTTGTCAGAGGAAGAGTGACCGGCTCCTATTCCACCGGAGGAGTCGTCGGCAAAAACTACGGACAGCTCCATCAGTGCTACAACTATGCCGGCGTGAACGATGATACCAGCTGGGTTGTAGAGGATGACGAGCAAAGGCCGGAGCTTCTCACAACTATGCAGACGAATGATTCCAAAGTCATGCTATACAGCGGTGTGGACACCGGCGGCATCGCGGGCTACAGCAACGGCTATATTGCAAGCTGTATCAATTACGGACACATCGGCTATGAGCACACCGGATACAATATCGGTGGTATCGTCGGGAGACAGTGCGGAATCGTTGAGCAAAGCACAAATTTCGGCGGTATCAACGGGCGAAAGGATGTCGGTGGTATCGTCGGGCAGATGGAGCCCTATGTGGAGTTAAATGAACGGGATTCTCTCCGTGCAGAGGTCGATAAGCTCCATGATATGATCAACACGACAATCAATGATATCCAGGCAAGCGGTCAGACCATCCACTCCGATCTAGATGTGCTTCAGAAATACTGCGATGACACCTTGGATACCGGCGATAAGCTGGCAGAATCGCTGACGGATTTTGCGGATCGGAATCTCGAGAGTGCTGATCAGATCATGATTCGCATAGAATATGTCATGGATCGCCTTCCCGCATTTTTTAATGATACCGATGAGGCCGAAAATTCCATAAAAGCGTTAACTGCCTCAATCCGGCAGATTGGAAATGATCTGGCACTGTCCAATCGGCTTTCTTCCGGGGATCAGGAGCGTGTAGACGACGCTCTTTCCAGCCTCTCCGAGGATGCCGAAAAGCTGGAGGAAAGAAGTCAGGTTTTAGAGGAGCAGCTTGATGAGCTCTCTTCCATTCTGGAGAATTCGTCCCTAAGCTATGCCCAAATGGAGGAGGCGCTTCGAGCAAAGCTCCCCGGTCTTCTTGAGACTCTCGGGGATATGTCAAACACCAGGTCCTCCATAGCTTCGTCTCTTAGTACTCTGCTTGCCATCTACGCTCCTCTGTTCGCAGATGCCACAGGCGATGCGAACAAGGATCTGGAGCGTGCAACAGGAAATGCACAGGATGTCCTGCAGGCACTGGAAAATGCCATGGATGTTCTGGAGGGCTGTGTGAATTACCTGAACGCACAGGAGGACATCCGCTTTTCAAAGCTTGGAGAGGACTTCGATCAGACCCGGATACAGCTTCGGGATGAGCTTAAAGCAATAAATGCCTGTGTTTCCAATCTGACCGATCATGCAGCCGGATACTCGGATCAGATTATGAATGACTTAAGAGCCGTCAATGATCAGGCAAATCTTGTGCTCGACCTCCTGTTAGAACACCTCGAGGGTCTTGGCGAAGCAGATACCACCTACCTGTACGAGGATGTCTCAGAGCAGGAGCTTGAGGAGGCAACCGACGGCTGCGTAGCAAAATGCACCAATAAAGGTGTTGTAAATGGCGACATCAATGTCGGAGGCATCGCAGGTGCCATGTCCATTGACGAGGAGGATCCAGAGGAAAACGCGGCAGGAACAACAAGCTTTCTCGCCGGAAACCGATATACGACAAAGTGTGTCGTGAAAGCGAGCACAAACGAGGGCTTTATCACAGCCAAAAAGGATGGAGCAGGCGGAATATGCGGCTTTATGAAATCCGGCTTTCTTATGGACTGCGAGGGATACGGCAGTGTCGAGAGCACAGAGGGTGATTATGTCGGAGGGATCTGCGGCGAAGCACTCTCAGGAATCAAGCGCTGTTATGCCATCAGTGATGTTCAGGGTGGTGACAAGGTCGGCGGCATTGCCGGATATGCCGACCGGATCGCAGACTGCTACAGTATGTCGAACATCTTAAGGAGCAGCGGAAGAAGCGGCTCAATCGCCGGTCAGATTTCCTCCTATGAGCCGGATGCCGATGCCCGTAAGGTCTATGGCAATTATTTTGTAAGTGACACTCTGTATGGAATTGACGGCATAAATTACAGCGGGGTTGCGGAGCCTCTGCCCTATGAGGAGCTGCTCACAGTAGAAGCTCTGCCTTCCGCTTTCCGGCATCTGAAGGTAACCTTCCGAACCGAGGATAAGATTCTCGGTTCTATGGAACTACATTACGGAGACAGTCTGGCAAATCTAAGCTATCCGGATATTCCAGAAAAGGAGGGATTCTATGGTGTATGGCCGGATATGTCCGGCAGTCTGATGACAGGGAATCGTGTGCTTACCGTAAAGTATGTGGAGAATGTCCCAGTCGTTGCCGACACCGGGGAGCATATGGAAGAAAAGCCCTACGCCCTGGTAGAACAAGTCTTCACGCAAAGCACAAGGCTTCACGTCACGAAGCAGGACAACTTCTCACCCGCACCCCCAGCGAGCAGAGATTTCTGTATCTATGAGGTTTCGTTAGAGGGAAGCGAGCTTGGGGCAGAGGATTCCACAAGGCTTCGTCTGTTTTGTCCTTATGCCGATGTGATCGTCTACGAATATGCAGACGGTACGTGGAAAATATGTGAAAGTAAAGTCAGAGGACAATATGTCCAGACTACCTTGACCGGAGATCACGGCATCTTCTGTGTCGCGGTTCCCGAAAAGGATTACACGAAATGGATAATCGGTGGGTGTGCCGGCGGTGCCTTGCTTATCTGCATCCTTTTGATCCGACTTATCAAAAAGAAACGGGCGCGAAAGCAACAAAAGAACGCTCCGCTACCCGAGTAAATCTTCGATTACTGCACCGGCAGCAATCAATCCGGCCACCGAGGGCACAAAAGCAACACTGCCCGGGGTGGCTCTTTTATTTGTTTCCTCCTCACTCGGCGCAGGCGTGATGGGAGGCTCCGTGGAATAGACAACCTTACAGTGATCGATTCCTCTTTTTTTCAGCTCTCTTCGCATGACTCTGGCCAGAGGGCAGATCTTCGTATTTGCAATATCTGTCACGACAAAGGCAGTGGGATCAAGCTTGTTGCCTGCTCCCATGCAGCTGATCACAGGGACATTTACCGCCTTCGCCATCTCGATGATCTGAAGCTTGGCGGTCACTGTGTCAACGGCATCCACGACATAATCGTAGGAAGAAAAATCAAATTCTGCACTGTTCTCCGGAAGAAAAAAGCAGCGATGCACAGTGACCTCCAGTTCCGGATTAATGTCGAGTGCGCGCTCACGCATCACATCCACCTTATATTTCCCGATGGTACTGTGCAGTGCGATAATCTGTCTGTTCAGGTTCGTAAGCGATACGGTGTCGTTGTCAATCAGCACAAGGTGACCGATGCCGGTGCGGGCAAGTGCCTCCACCACATAGCCTCCAACTCCGCCGACGCCAAACACAGCGATACGTCTGGTTTTCAGGTTTTCTATCTGATCTTCTCCGATAAGAAGAGCTGTTCTGGAAAAAGGGTTAGGCATGGATCATCCTCCTCTTACAGTTCTCTAAGCCGTTTTCGAAGCGACAGGATCTTTGCCGGCGAAACGGAAA
>CALZEZ010000007.1 GCA_945643825.1 uncultured Lachnospiraceae bacterium | reverse complement strand
GCTGGAACAGTGGACAAAGGGTGGCGATAGCACAGTCGAGATAGTGCCCCTCGGTTATGCGGGCAACCCTAAGGGCTACGAGCAGGTGAGCAGTATCGCCGGGGAAATCATCGGAGTTCAGGTCGATGCGATCAGCGACAAAATTCTCAATCTGAGATAGAGCTCTGCCTGAACAAGTAAAGCAAAAAAGAGGCGACGGAATGAAAAAAGAAGTAATCATTTTCCTGCATGGCGGCGGCCTGGCTCCGTGGAATTTCCACGAAGAGGCAGAGCGCCTAAAAGACAGATACCACGTCGATATTCCCGTTCTCGACGGACATAGCGGCAGTGACAGGGACTTCACCACGATTGAGGACAATGCAGATGAGATAATCAGCTACATAGACGAAACGTATGCGGGAAATGTCCTTATGATCTGCGGACTATCTTTGGGCGGACAAATCCTCGTAGAGATCCTGTCAAAACGAAAAAATATATGTAAATATGCAATCATTGAAAGTGCGCTTGTGCTGCCCATGCGGACGACCTATGCGCTGATCCGTCCGACCTTTTCACTGTGCTATCCGCTTATAAAGAAGCGTTGGTTTGCGAGACTGCAATTTCACTCCCTTCGTATGAAGGAACAGTTATTTGATGAATACTACTGGGACAGCGCTGCGATTACCAAGCAAAATCTGATCTCCTTTCTCCGGGCGAACTCTGATTATAAGCTTAAGGACAGCGTGGAACAGTGTCAGGCTAAGGTTCTTGTTTTAGTGGGTGGCAAGGAATCCAAGATCATGAGAAAATCCGCAGAAATACTCCATGAGAAAATCCCAAATTCCACATTAGAAATCCTTCCGGGATACTATCACGGAGATTTGAGTATCAACCATTCCGAGCTGTATGTTGAGAAAGCATTGGACTGGCTCAGAGATTGATTGGATGCATTCAATGCCTTTGGACGTATGAGCAACAGCATATCAGGAGATTTACAAATGGAGCAGGATAAATTAGTACGTGCCATAAAATGGTCCGTCTTATACATCATAGGATATGGCGCATTAACCGTTACCGGTAATTTCATATTTTCGGATAGCCTCCTCGCTGTACTAGGGCTGACAGGCGCAGCCTACATCCTGATTCACGCCTTTTTTATGAAGTATAAAAGAGAAAGACTGTTTATCAGTGGGTTAATCTCCGCTCTTGCTGTGCTATGCCTCGGCATTCTGGCTGGAAAGCGGCTTGACCTCGAAGGTGTTCTTGCTCTTGGAGCAGCGATTTCCGTAATCGATATTCTCAGCTTTACCAAATACGGAAAACGCACGAAAAATGCGAAGGCTATGTCAAACGTCCACTTCATGTCGAAATTGATTGTTTATGGAAAAGAAAAAGACGACGTTTTGGTGCCTACATGCGGGATTGGAGACTATTTCTACTATTCTCTGTGGATATCCGGAATTCATACAGTATCAGACTCTGTGATATCCTACATTGTAGCAGTGTGCATGATTTTGCTTGGCAGCAGCATCCATTATGCAATCATTATGAAGCTGTGCAAACGCGAAAACTACAAAGGCTTTCCGGGAACGGTTTTCCCGTTCCTGTGTGTCGCCGCGCAATACTTGATTCTTGCAGCTACGGGGGTATAGAGAGTGAAATGAAAACAATAGCATTCCTGGCACTACTGCTTATTGTTCTAGCAATACCAGTGGGGTGTGCAAAACAAGAAGAAACAACGGAATTTCATGAGGTAGAGCCTGCTGATGACATAGATATCGGAGAAATAATGGAAGATTGCGCGGAAGAATATGTCATGCTCACCGATGAAGAGATCGCAAACCTAAATATTCCGGAGGAATACAAAAACCTGGATATCTATGAAGAAAAAGAACAAATGAAGGAACTGAATGCCAACGAGCATGTTTCGGACGGAAGATACTCTAATATTCCCATAGACATTGGAGAGGTGGACGTTCCGCTAACCGATTACCCCTGGCTTGATGTGAATAGGGAGGACTACGATTTTTATGAAGTGTATCAATGGATAGGATACGCAATCAAGCAATACTATAACAATGATATCAAAGGAGTTTACAGCTGTAATATACCGGACGACATCATCGACGAAGAAACAAATATGATATTCACAGTCCGGGTGCATAGCAGTGAACGACCAGACTTGGATATTTGGCTTGACCTCTATAAATATAAAGTAATTGTAGAGGAAGTAACCAAAGAATAATAGGATGGACACCCCTGGGGTGTCCTTTTTTGCATAAGAATATGTAAAACGGCATATTTCTATGCCATAGGTCAATGGGTGTCGACACCTTTCAAAGAGAAACATCTGAGAGAGGGACGGAAAAAGGTTGTTTTCGGCATAACGACTCATTAGATTTAACGTAATATTATTATAATAAAAGTCTGCTTGGAAGCGAAAAAAAGATATGATATACTTGAAAATGCAAGAAATATGTAGTTTTTTGTAAAATATTATCAAGTATCTGAGATGCCGACGTAAAAGTAGCTTAGTGAAATAATGACAGAGGAGAAGATTACCAATGATTGACTTATTCATTATTCATTCTGGAACGGATTCAGATTATATTTTGGAGAAGGTGGTTCCGACCTTAGTGAATACGGAAGGTGATAAAAAGGGTCATACCAATGCTCTGCTCCTTGGCACTGAAGAGTATAAAGAAAAGTATGCTATTGCTAAGAATAACATAAATAATCCTGATAATTTCGAGGTGCGCATTACTGGTAACAATTGGAAGAAAGAAGCCAAAAGCTTTCTGAAGAGAGCAAGAGCTGTTCTTGTGATTGTTGGCAAAGATACATATGAAAAAAAAGATTCCGTTGGCTTTGAAATAAAGTATGCTCACGATCATGGGAAACTTATTTTACTTCACAAAACATCACCGGAGATAAAGCTTCCAGATTTTCTTATGGAGAAGGACAAGTTTACCGGAAAGACTAAGGGAATAGCAAGAGAACAATCATTAGAACAGATTAGGGAACGAATAGATAATTTTGATATAGGATTCTACAATATTTTTAGTGATGACAAATATAGAAATAGTCCACTGGATAAGGATCAAATTGGAAGAGTTATGGAACAATACAAAATGTATCAAAAAACTTCCGAGGATCTTGTAGCGAGACGGCAGAGCGTAAGTTCATTCTACATTTCAGTAAACAGTGCACTTGTTGCTGCTTATGGAATGATATTGGGATTGGTGGAATACCCTAACAATATTTTCGTCACGCTTTTTATGACTTTGATGGGGATTATCCTGGATATCTCTTGGATTAAGATATTGGAATCATACGGAGCTCTGAATTCCGCCAAGATGAAAGTTATCAGTATGTTGGAACGAGAGTTGCCAATATGTCTTTATGATACAGAGTGGGCGGTAATGAGTGATAAACTTAACAAAAAAAAGTATGTATCTTTCACGGACAGTGAAAAGCGTATTCCAAAGATTTTTTTATGCATATATTGCCTAATGCTTCTCATTTCAATTGTTTCCGTTGTTGCTTATTTTGTTTAGATATATTTGAATGACATAAAATTACACAATACCTTTGTGCGAGTGAAATAGGATACAACATAAGACAAAACGCATGTTGCGAAAAAAACAGGGACTAGTTATGGTGGATAAATTAACAGAAGCTTTAATCACGATGGGCGGCTCACTTAAGGACGAGATCCGCAAAACGCAGCTTGAGGCCATGAAAACCGTAATCATCGAATAGAGGAGTTTTCGCAAAGAGCATACGAGATAGTTCGAAAGGCATAGTGCGAAAGCAGATTCTGATTAGGAGCATATATGACACAGAAAGAGAAAGCCTTAGTGTATTTTGACAAACAGTTTCATTGCTCACAAGCCGTACTTGCCGCCTATGCCGAGGAATGCGGACTGACAGAGGAGCAGGCACTGAAGCTTGGAGGCTGCCTTGGAAGCGGTATGAGAAAGGGAGAGGTCTGCGGAGCCTGCACGGGAGCACTGCTGGTTCTTGGACTACTATATGGCCAATCGGATGAAAAAGAATTAGCGAGCAGGCAGCGGGCAAACGAAGTAAATGATAAGATGATGAATCGGTTCAAGGAGGTCTGCGGCTCTTACATCTGCAATGACCTTCTTGGATATGACATAACGACAGAAGAAGGCTTGAGAAAAATACGCGAGCATCATTTATTTACAGAGTTTTGTCCACAAATGGTAGCAAATGCAGTAGACATTCTCGAAGAGATCAGAAAAGAACAACAATCATAGATTTTTTTACAAAAGAGGAAAAATTCTCTGCTCGCCAGATGCTTGGCGATTCTTGCAGAATACGAGGAGGATTCAACATGTGGATAGCATTTGCATTCGGTTCCGCACTCTTTGCGGGACTGACAGCCATATTGGCAAAGTGCGGCATACAAAACACGGATTCCAACGTGGCAACCGCGCTTAGAACGATCATTGTCTTAATCTTTTCATGGATAATGGTCTTTATTGTAGGGGCGCAGAGTGGGCTTTCAAGCCTGACAGGCAGAGTACTGCTTTTTCTCGTCCTCTCCGGTCTTGCCACAGGAGCCTCCTGGCTGTGCTATTTTAAGGCACTACAGATCGGTGACATCAATAAAGTAACACCGATCGACAAATCCAGCACAATACTGACGATGCTGTTTGCCTCTGTCTTTCTCAGGGAGGGCTTCACGGTGATCAAGGTTGCCGCCATGCTTCTAATCGGTGTCGGGACTTATCTGATGATTCAGAAGAAACCGACACAGACAAAGGAAACCGGCAACGGAAAATGGTTCTTCTATGCAGTGGGAGCCGCCGTGTTTGCCAGCCTCACATCGATTCTTGGCAAAGTCGGAATTCAGGACATTAATTCAAACCTCGGAACCGCGATCCGGACAATTGTCGTGCTTGTCATGGCATGGATTGTGGTATTTGTGACCGGCAGGCAGCATACGATAAGGACAATTGACAGACGAAGCTGGGTATTCCTTATTTTATCGGGAATCGCGACGGGAGCCTCCTGGCTTTGCTACTATCGAGCACTCCAGACAGGCCCGGCGAGCATCGTCGTGCCTATCGACAAGCTGAGTATCCTGATCACCATTGCATTCTCCTATGTCGTATTCCACGAGAAGCTGACTGCAAAGGCAGCAGGCGGCCTGCTTATGATAGTGGCCGGAACACTTGTCCTTTTGCTATAAATTCCTGGAAGCGGTATCTATTTAACGAAAAACCGCTCTCAGATACCTAACATATTCAAACCTGCCGATGCAAAGTATCTCAGAGACGAAATTGTTTCCAGAGATACTTTCTTTGTATCCTAGCCCCATTAAAAAGGCGCTTCGGATACAAAACCAGACTGCCCCACCTCTCTGATTGTATCCTGGTGGCCTATATGCCTACGCCTGGATACAAAATCATCTGTTCTATGTCAGTGTTCTTCCTTCTACAGGCTGTCACGCGCTGTTTTTCAATCGATTTTGTACCATATTGCCTCAAAACAGGGTAATAGGATACAAATCTCTTATCTTCCGGTGATGGCATTGTATCCTTTATGTCCCCCGAACCCCCATCTGGATACAATCCAATAATTTTATACTTATTTTATAGCTTTTCGTTGCCATCTTACATTGTACTACAAAAGGGTCTTCCCCAAATCGGTCAACGGTAGTATGCTGACATTAACCGAAGTGGTTAACGGAGGCACATCATGAACGAAAAATTCTATCGCTTACCCCAGGAGAAACAACTGCTTATTATCAATGCCGCATACAAGGTATTTGCCAGGAATTCGTATAAGAAGGCTGGTACATCGGAAATAGCGGCAGAAGGTGGAATATCCAAGGCACTTCTTTTCCACTATTTTCATAACAAGCTGGCGCTATACCTGTTCCTGTGGGATAAAGCGCAGGATTTGACCAAGGAAGCAAAAGAACAGTACAAGGTCTATGAGACCAATGACTTCTTTGAGATGCTTCGACGTGGTCTGTCAGCCAAATGCATGCTGATGCGAAAGTATCCCTATATGTCATTATTTACCATGAATGCCTACTATGAGAACGAACCGGAAATCCACGAAGCGATTGGAAAAAAAGTAAAAAGCGGAGCAGATGACGCATATCAGACGATAGCAGAAAAGATTAACCGGGACAGCCTCCGGGGGGACGTGACCTTTGAGAGCATATATTCAGAGGTGCTATTTGCTTCGGAGGGCATGATGAACCAATGGTATCGCGCCGGAAACCGCGACATTGACACCTTTGAAACCCAATATCGCAGAATGATTGAACACTGGGAGCAGGTATATAACAGAAAGGACCAGCCATGAAGGAAAAAAAATACGAAACACGATGCGGGAGCATCACCTACTGGATTGATAGTATCGACGAGCAAGCGTACACGCTTGTCTTTTTGCCGGGACTGACCGCGGATCACAGACTGTTTGACAAGCAGCTTGAATACTTTCAGGGGAAATGGAATCTCTTCGTATGGGACGCACCTGCCCATGCCAAATCGCGACCATTCTCCTTTGATTTCACGCTTAAGGACAAGGCGACCTGGCTAAAGGAGATACTCGACCGGGAGAAAATCAGGAAGCCAATTATTATCGGTCAGTCCATGGGAGGCTACGTCGGTCAGGCCTTTGAGGAATACTTCCCCCACACGCTGTGTGGCTTTATTTCGATTGACTCCGCACCGATCCAGAGACATTACATGTCAAACATGGAGCTGTGGTTTTTAGAGAGAACAGAGCCCATGTATCGGATGTACCCCTGGAAAGCATTGGTTCGCGACGCGGCAAAGGGACTTGCAACCACGCCGTACGGACAGCGGAATATGAGAGAGATCATGCTGGAATATAGCAGTGATCCCAAGTACTACGCACACCTGGCAGGACAGGGCTTTTTTATGCTCGCGCAGGCGATAAAAGAAGACCTGAAATATGAGATCACCTGTCCGGCTCTGCTCATATGCGGAGAGAAGGATCATGCCGGATTTACTGCAAAATATAACCGCAGATGGCATGAACAGACCGGTCTGGAAATACATTGGATAAAGGATGCGGGACACAATGCGAATGCAGACAAACCCGAGGAGATAAACGCAATTATTGAGAGCTTCCTACATACGTTGGAGAACTAAGCATAATCCTTATTTTTCAGGATGATGCCCTCCAGCTCATGAATAAAGCTCTCCGCTGCCTCATAGTTTATCGAATAATCCTTGGCATTTTTGTTTTTCTCTTCCTTAACGATACCGCAGTCTAACAGTAAATCCATATGATGCGACACCGTTGAGGGGGAGACATGCAGCTTTTTCACCAGATACTTGCCGTTTGCCGTTCCTGCTTCACTTAAAATGTCAATGATGCGCAGCCTCGTCTCGTCGGAGACTACCTTAAGCACATCCAAAGCCTTCTGACGCGAGATCATGCGCGTCTCGGAATACAGTGTATACTGATGCTTCTCATAATAGGTCACGGTATTTCTTGGCAGCATGCAGACCGGAATAAAAGCATGCAGCGCAAACGCATACTTCTGTGAGAATTCCTTTTGCATCAGGCACTCGCATAGCGAAACGGAATCCATCAGCTTTGTCTTCTCGAAAAGCTCCTTCTGCATGCGGGGCAGAAGCTTCTCGAACTGATCCAGGCGGGCGGCAAGCTCGGGCGTCTTTACATCCTCGAGCGCGGCAAAATACAAATCAAAGAATTCCTCTCTGCGGTGCACAATTCTCTTCAGATTCACAAAGCTGCTCATAAGAATTTTCTTATCATCCATGCAGGCGGCTAGAAATTCCTCATCCCGGCAGGCTCTCTCAGCTTCCTCCTCAGTAAGCCCATAGCCAAAAAACTGGCGCACGAACTTCTCCTTCGAAAGACCCTCCATGTAGGCTCGGTACGAAGCCGGATCAAGACCCGATACGCCGGCCTTGTCCATATCATAATCCATCAGACATTCCAGAATCTCCAGACCACCGAGAAACATCGTATTGATGATTTCGGACAGTTCACGATGCTTTTTGCGAAAACGTGCCACGAACTCTTCACCATACACCTCTCGGGCGGTACGCCCGTCCAGATTGTCGCCCAACATCCCGGCAAGTGCCGCTATATATTCAATTTCTCTGCTGTATCCAAAATACGTGTTTTCAGTTAATGCAACCTTCATGCCGTCACCTCTGACAGGGAACTCTTTGTATGTCTACTGCTTTCTTTTCCTAAGTATAGGATATACAGACCCGTTACTGCAAGCGTTAATAACCAGCTAAACGGATACGAAAGCAGAATCCCGCTTAAGCCCCAACCCATACGATTAGTCAGAACGATCCAAAGCTGTCTCGCAAAGCACATACAGCTGATGTACATGATGGAGGCTGCGCGACTCTTATTCAGTGCGCGGATGATGCACGTAAACCCGTAGCCGATATTCCTACGAACAGACCGATCATCATGCGCGTCAGAAAAGTACAGGAGCTGACTGCCGCCAGCGCGCCATCCCCGGCAAACTGCCCGACGATTGCGGTGTCCACTGCGATATAGAGCTGTTGAAACAAGTCGCCAAGCATTAATGGTATGGCAAATTGTATCAATAATGGGGTAACCTTTCCCTCTGTCATTGAACCTTTTTTCATAGTGTCTCCTTCACAATAATTCCATATTTATATAAATACCACACACTAATTCTATAAATATAGAAATAGAATATTGGAATAATATTCCTGATTTGCAAAAACGTCAATAGCAATTTGAAAGATTTTCGAAACGGAGTCCTTGAAGAAAACCGCTATGTTTTGTATAGTCAAAGAAAAGCATATTTGAAAACTAGAAAGACACGAGGATAGCATAAATGGGTTTACCGACAGCTTGTGAGATAAATATAAAGAACCGTTTCCCGAAGGGAGAACGCAACCTGATCACGGACGTACCGGGAGTCAGAGTGGGGCATGTGACCAGAGAGGATGCAGACAAAAACATCCACACCGGCGTTACCGCGATTTTGCCGCACACGGGAAATCTTTTCTTAGATAAGGTAATGGCAGGCGCCTGCGTGATCAACGGCTTTGGCAAGAGTACCGGACTGGTACAGGTCGATGAACTTGGAACAATCGAAGCGCCGATCCTGATGACGAATACCTTTGGCGTGGGAACCGGTCTCAATGCGGCTGTGAAATATATGCTTGAGCAGAATCCGGACATCGGCACGACGACCGGAACGGTAAACTGCGTCGTTACAGAATGTAACGACGGATCGCTTAACGATATTCGCGGCATGCATCTTAAGGAGGAGGATGTATGGCAGGCCATTGAGACAGCCTCCGAGGACTTTGAGGAGGGCGCTGTCGGCGGCGGAACCGGTATGATCTGTATGGGGCTTAAGGGCGGTATCGGCTCCGCCTCCCGAATCATTACCTGCGACGGAAAACCATACACGCTTGGCGCTATCGTGATGTCCAATTTCGGTGTGAAAGGAAATCTCAGAATCGATGGAGTGCGTGTGCCGATGCCGGAGGAAGAGCACAAGGAGAATGGCTCTGTCATTATCGTTCTCGCCACCGACATTCCCCTGAATGAGCGTCAGCTGCGGCGCGTGGCAAGACGCGCAGTCGTGGGACTGGCACGCGTAGGCTCCTATCTCGGAAACGGAAGCGGTGACATCGCGATTGCCTTTTCAAATGCAAACCGCATCCCACACTATAGTGAACAGGACATCCTGCCTGTGCGAATGTTTCATGACAGTGCCATGGACAAGCTGTTTGAGGCTACGGCAGAGGCTGTCGAGGAGGCTGTGATCAGCTCTCTCTATCACGGGAGGACGATGGTGGGAATCCGGGATAAAAAAGTAAAGGGCTTGCGGGAGCTTTACCATTAAAATGAGCGAAATTAAGGCAATTAAGGCGGAGACAAAGGAAAAAAACATCGACATTCAACGTAATACACGTTATAATAGAAGTAACGATGGAGCGGAGGACTTAGGGGTCGTCCGCTTTCTTTTCCACACGGGAGGATCGGCGTTATGAAATTGATTTATGCAATCATCAACAACAACGATGCGGACAATGTTATGCTGTCACTCAGCAAAAAAGGCTTTTCCGCGACCAAGCTCTCCTCGACGGGCGGCTTCCTGCGAAAAGGGAATACCACGCTGATGGTCGGAGCAGAGGATGACGATGTGCAGAGGATCTGCAGCCTGATAGAGAAGGTCTGCGGGGAGCGTGAATACGTGGAGGTAGATGTTCCCTGCATTAACTCGATGAATCCCGGCTATAACTCACCGATGTATTACGGAAACAACAGACAGAAGGTGGAGGTCGGCGGAGCCATTATCTTCGTGACCAACGTGGAGTACTTCAAGAAAATCTAAGAGGAAGTGTTTATGTACAATATTGATTTTGGAGCAGTTGCTTTTGCCAATCTCCTGATTATATTCATTTTATATAATCGTCGGTATGGCAGAGTCTCTCCAACTAACAAAAGATATGAGGCGGTGGTCTTCTGTACCATGGTTGCCGCCGGCTTAGATGTACTGACCGCGATTATGATCGATCATGCTGCGCAGGTTCCTCTATGGCTCAACATGCTTGCAAACAGCCTCTGCCAGATTTCCCTAGGAGCGATCGGCATATGCTTCATTCGGTATATCTACAGCTTCTGCGGCATGCTTGAGAAACGAAAGCATGTCCTGCAGATTCTGGATGCCAGCATGATATTGTATGCCGCATCCTGTCTTGTCAACTATTATACGCACAGCTATTTCTGGTTTGACGAGAATTATAAATATGTTCACGGCCCGTTATATCTGGTCATGTATATAGTGCCGTTGCTTCTTGGTCTGATTTCTCTTATTGTGCTGTTTCTCCACAGGAAACCCTTTGGATGGAAGGCGAAGCTTGTTGCACTCGGGATCTGCGCGGTTGTTGCGGGGTGTGCGATCAGACAATTCGTGTTTGCACCGAATATCCTGCTGACCATGTACGGAATCTCCGTTTCCATGCTTACCATCATGTTTTTGGTCGAGACGCCCAACTACAGAGCCATAGTTTCGACAATGGATGAGATGGAGAAGGATCGTATCCGTGCGAATGCTGCCAATGAAGCCAAAAGCGAATTCCTCGCGCGCATGTCCCATGAGATCCGTACGCCGCTCAATGTTGTGATCGGTATGAATGAGATCATCATGCGTGAGACAAAGGAGAAGAATATCTTCGAGTGTGCGGCGGATGCCAAATCCTCTGCCACCACACTGCAGCATATTATCAATGATATTCTCGACATGTCCCGGATTGAGTCCGGCAAGCTGGAGATCGTGCCTGCGGACTATGATCTGGCAAGCGTCATTTTTGACCTTCTGACGATTGCGTATGAGAGGGCAAAGGTAAAGAATCTTAAGGTGGAGGTCAATGTCGACAAGGAGCTTCCGCTAAGGCTGCACGGCGATGACATGCGCCTTAAACAGATTCTGACCAACCTCCTCTCCAACGCAGTGAAGTATACGGAGCAGGGCACGATTACCCTCTCAGTATCAGGCATAAAGCAGGATGGAAGGCTTAAGCTGCATTGTGCCGTGCAGGACACCGGGATCGGCATCCGCAAGGAGGATATGGAAAGATTGTTTGAGGCGTTCACGAGAGTGGACGAGGAGCGCAACCATAAGATAGAAGGAACCGGTCTTGGTCTGTCGATCACAAAACAGCTCTTAGGACTCATGGGAAGTGAGCTCAAGGTTGAGAGTGAATACGGAAGCGGCTCTGTTTTTTCCTTTGAGCTTGAGCAGGAAATCGTGGACGAAAGCCCGATCGGTGAGCGCAAATGGCGCCGCAGAGATGCCGCAGCCTCGTACTCCTACAAGGTTTCGTTTGTCGCCCCTGATGTAAGGCTTCTCGTAGTTGACGACAACGCACTAAACAGAAAGGTTGTAAAGAATCTTCTGCGACCGACCCTCGTGCAGATTGATGAAGCGGGGGACGGCTTTGAATGTCTCGAGAAGATCAAGGAGACGAAATATGACCTGATTCTGTTAGATCACCTGATGCCTATTATGGACGGTGTGGAGACCCTGAATAGGATGAAATCGCAGTGTCCGAATCTGAGCAGGGGCTGTCCTGTCGTTGCGCTTACAGCCAACGCCTTTCTTGGGGCAAAAGAGAAGTACCTCGCAGACGGCTTTAGCGATTTTGTCTCGAAGCCGATCAATCCGATCTTATTAGAGGCGATGCTGGTAGATCTTCTTCCTGAGGATAAGCTTTTGTTGCCCGAGGATTCCTCTGCTATTGACGAGGAGGAGATTAAGAAGAAACAGGATGCCATGATTGCCAACCTCTTAGTGGAGCTTCCGGAGATTGACGGTGTTAACTGGGACATCGGAAAAGAGCATTTTGCCTCCTCGATGGATTTAAAGGAGACAATGATTGAGTTCTATTCCACGATGGACGAGACGATAAGAGAGCTGGAGAAGCTTGTCAGAATCGACATCCACGGATATCGGATCAAGGTGCATGCACTCAAGAGCAGTGCGGCAATGCTTGGTATGCTTCCGATCTCAGAGCTTGCTGCGATGCTTGAGGATGCTGCGAAGAATGACAAGAAGGAACAGATTGACAGGTGGAATCCACTGCTTATGGAGGAGCTTCGCCTGATGAAGGGACGGCTGCATGTGCTGGTGCCGGATAAACCCGAGCCGGCGCCGGTTTTGGAAGAGGAGGTATCAATGGATACAAAGAGAATTCTGATTATAGATGACAGTGCGATGATGCTGCGATCGATCAAAAAGATGATCGAGTCGGACTACAAGGTTATGCTATCGACCTCCGGCAAACAGGCGCTCCACTACTTAGAAGAGAAGGAGCTGCCGGATCTGATTATCTTAGATTACGAGATGCCGGAGATGAATGGGGCAGAGGTCTTCACAAAGCTCCGGGAGAATGCAGCGTGGGATGCGGTGCCGGTGCTGTTTTTAACCGGTGTGACAGACGAGGAGCATATCGAGTCCATCATGGCGATGGGACCGGAGGGATATCTGCTTAAGCCGCCGTCAGAGAAGCTGCTGAAAGAAAAAATTGCTGAACTTTTACAGGAAAAATAACCCATAAACCTTAAAATTCTACTAAGATTATTAAAAAATTACGATTTTCTTTGTCATTTTATGTCGCTATAATTGGATTGTGAGCAGAGAACTGTTCATAATTACAAGGAGGAACATTTTATGAAAAAGAAATTACTTTCTGCAATTCTTTGCGGAACCATGGTTTTGTCCATGACAGCATGTGGTGTAAAAGCACCGGAAGCTCCTGCAGCTACAGAGACACCTGCACCTGCAGCAGAGGAGAAGACTGAGGAGCCTGCAGCAGCAGAGGAAGCTCCTGCTGAGGAAGCAGCTGTAGAAGAGACAGCAGCTGAGCCTGAGGTTGTGTTAGTATACGCTGAGGTTAACCCTCTTGATTCCATCGTTGGTCAGACCGCTACTGCATTCCAGGAGAAGGTTACTGAGCTTTCCGGCGGTAAGATTTACATCGATGTACAGGCAAGTGGTGTTCTTGGTTCTGAGACACAGGTACTTGACGATATCTTAGCAGGCGGTACTGCTGTACAGATGTCCCGTATCTCTGCATTTGCACTTACCAGCTACGGCGGACAGAAATCCAAGCTGTTATCCTTACCTTACACCTTCGTAAACCGCGATCATTATTGGAACTTCGCTACTTCTGATCTTGCAGAAGAGTTCTTATTAGAGCCCCACGAGAACGGAACCGGTGTTATCGGTCTCTTCTACGGTGAGGAAGGCTTCCGTCATTTCTTCACAGCCAAGGATATCAATGGCATCGAGGATCTGGCAGGCATGAAGATCCGTGTATCCAATGACCCTGTAATGGTTGGTCTTGTTGAGGGTATCGGCGCTTCCGCAACACAGGTAGACTTCAAAGAGTTATACTCCGCATTACAGAGTGGTGTAGTAGATGGTGCTGAGCAGCCTATCGCTAACTACAAGTCCAATGCATTCCCTGAGGTAGCTCCTTACATGATTCTTGACGGACATACTCTTGGAGCGATCCAGGTAGTTATCACTGATTCTGCATGGAATTCCTTAACAGCAGAGCAGCAGGATATCTTAAAAGAGGCTGGTAAGTACGCTTCTGAGTTCAACCGCAAGCTTTCTGCAGATGCTGAGGCAGAGGTTCTTGAGCAGCTCAAGGCTGACGGCGTTAAGATCGTTGAGGTTACCGATCCTACTCCTTGGCAGGAAGCAGTTAAAGATGTTGTAGCTGAGAACATCAAGGGTCAGGAAGAGTTATATCAGAAAATTGTTGATATGAAGTAATAACTTTAGCCTATAGACAAAAAATAAGGGCGCAGGATGATTTCTATTCACCCTGTGCCCTTCTTAGATTAGAGAAGGAGAGAAGGCTATGCCTGGTATATTTAAAACAATTGATAAGATCAAGCCTGTATATGATTTTGCATACAAGCTCGTTCTTTTTGTGTGTAAATTGCTCTTAATCGGAGACATTGCGATTACAAGCATGGCGGTTCTGGGGCGTTACATTCCGTTTATCCCCGATCCTGCATGGACAGAGGATATCGTTCTGACACTGATGTCCTATATGGCGGTGCTCTCTGCAGCACTTGCAATCCGTCGCGGCGCTCATATCCGTATGACGGCATTTGATGTGTATCTTCCGAAGTGGCTGTTAAAGGCGCTCGATATTTTTGCTGACCTTGCAGTTCTGGCACTTGCTATTTTTATGATGACAACCGGATGGAAATATGCAACCGGAATCGGAGCAAAGGGAACCTATATCAGCTTACCGAAGCTCTCCCGTTTCTGGATGTATTTCCCGATTCCCGTTGCCGGTGCGGCAATGCTTGTATTTGAATTGGAAGCGATCTATAACCACATCAAAGGAATCTTTGTAAAGGAGGAAGAAAAGAATGACAGTAAATAGTGCAGCAATCGCCGTATTGCTTATCAGCTTTCTTGTTATGATCTTCCTGCGCTTCCCGATCGCTTATGCAGTTGCGATTTCCTCGATCCTGTGCCTGCTTTATCAGGGACAGTCGTTAACCACCGTTTGTCAGCAGATGGTAAAGGGTATCAGCTCGTTCAGCCTGATGGCGGTTCCGTTCTTTATCACGATGGGCTGTCTGATGGGCTCCGGTGGTATCTCGGAGAAGTTAATTGCGCTTGCGGATGCATGCGTGGGCTGGATGACCGGTGGTATGGCGATGGTAAATATCGTTGCCTCCTATTTCTTCGGCGGAATCTCCGGCTCTGCAGCTGCAGACACCGCTTCCCTTGGAAGTATCCTGATCCCGATGATGGTAGAGCAGGGCTATGATGACGATTTCTCTACCGCAGTAACGATCACCTCCTCCTGTGAGGGACTGCTTGTTC
>CALZEZ010000006.1 GCA_945643825.1 uncultured Lachnospiraceae bacterium | reverse complement strand
CTCCTTTCATGGCCGTACGATGGGAGCACTTTCGGTGACCGGCAATCCGAAGTACCGGGAGGCATTCCAGCCGATGATTGGCCATATCCGCTTTGCGAGGATGAATGACTTTGAAAGTGTACAGGCTCTTGTAACTGATAAGACCTGTGCAATCATGCTTGAGACAGTTCAGGGTGAGGGAGGTATTTATCCGGCGACCGAGGATTTTCTTGGAAAAATCCGCGCCCTGTGCGATGAGAAGGATATTCTGCTCATTTTGGACGAGGTACAGTGCGGTATGGGAAGAACCGGAAAAATGTTTGCATGGCAGCATTTTGGAATAAAGCCGGACATTATGATGAGCGCCAAGGCATTGAGCTGCGGAGTCCCGGCTGGTGCCTTTCTCATGACAGAGCGTGTGGCAGCAAATTCGCTTACCAGCGGGGATCATGGAACAACCTATGGGGGAAATCCTCTTGCGACGGCTGCAATGAATAAAGTCCTTGATTTATTCGAAGAGAATCATATAATAGAACATGTGAATGAAGTGGCTCCTTATCTGGAGGAACAGCTCGACAAGCTTGTGGAGGATTATTCCTTTATCATTGCCAGAAGAGGAATGGGACTGCTACAGGGTCTTGAGTTTGACAGACCGGTTGCTGACACAATAAAGAAAGCAATGGAAATGGGGCTGATTCTCATCAATGCAGGCACCAATGTACTGCGTTTTATTCCGCCGCTTGTCATCACGAAAGAGGACGTGGATCAGATGATTGGCATTTTAAGAGCCGCGCTTAACTAGAAATTGGAGAGATTTATGAGTGTTAGAAAGAGATTGCTGCAGATAAGTGCACTGGTGCTTATCTGCGCATTGATCGCAATAGTGGGTTATCATGTGGGGACGCTTTCGCCCAGCGAGGATGATGCGTCTTCCTTTTTTACGCAGAAGGATGTTCTGCAATTGTGGTATACGGATGATGCCTACACGGATTTTCTGAATTCGGCAGCAGTTGCATATACTGAGGCACAGTCCCAGATTCGCGTGGAGCCCAAATTGGTTTCGGCAACAGAGTATCTGGAGGAGATCAATCGTGCATCCTTAGCAGGTCAGGGTCCGGATCTTTATATGCTGTCGAATGACAGCTTAGAGAAAGCATATCTTGCCGGACTTGCCACACAGATTCCCGGTACGGCGCAGATGGGAACAGAGCATTTCCCACAGACGGCAATCAATGCGGTAACCTATCACGATAAGCTCATTGGCTTTCCGTTAAGCTTTGATACATGTGCACTTCTTTATAATAAGACCTATCTGGAACAGATGGGGGATACTGAGATTCCTACAAACGTACAGGAGATTCTGGATTTTGCGGATGGGCATGACGCACCTGAAAATGTGGAATCCTTCTTTACATGGGACGTTTCCCGCATGCTGTATAATTTCAGCTTTGCGAGCGATGCTATGTCGCTTGGCGGGGAGCGGGGTGACGATGCAGAGGCAGTTGCTATTTACAATACACAGACAGTTCAGAGTATGCAGATTTTTCAAAGACTCAGCCAGTTCTTTTCGATTGATCCTGTGGAAATGAATTATGAGAAGGTTATGCAGGATTTTATAGAAGGAAAGCTGATCTTTACGCTGGCAACAACAGACGCAGTTAAACAGCTTGAGGATGCCAGGGCAGATGGAAGCTTCAGCTATGAATATGGAGTCAGTCTGGTGCCCAATCCCACCTCCGAGTATTCCGGCAATGCGATTTCTGTGACAAATGCGATTGTGATTAACGGCTACAGTGAATATAAGAAGGCGGCAGGTGATTTTGGACAGTATCTTACAGAGATTTCAGCGGATAGTCTCTATGAAAAAACCGGAAAGATGGCCGCAGACAGAAGTGTTGATTTATCCAAATATTCCGGAGAGAAGGCTCTGGAAGGCTTCTATGCTGCGTATGAGCATTCAACACCGATGCCTAAACTGATGGAGTTAAGTAATTTCTGGGTATATTATGAGGTTGTTCTTGATAAGGTATGGAATGGTGCGGACGTCAACGAGCAGATGAGACTGATGTCGGAATCGGTCATGACTCAGGTAGCCGGTGAGAAATACGAGGAGGAGATCCTTGAGGTGCCGGAGCTCGCTGCCACGGTGGAAGAAGACAAGGGAATGGAATAATTTGTGTGTTTTATGGATAGAATAAGCAGGAGGGCTTTATGCTCTTCTGCCTATTTTTTTGAAAAGGAGATTCTATCACATATGTTTGGAATATTGATTTCCCTATTATCCGGGGCCTTAATGAGCATCCAGGGGGTATTTAATACACAGGTCACCAAAAGCACAGGCGTCTGGACAGCCAATGCCTTCATTCAGTTTAGTGCGATGGTGGTATGCCTTGCAGCATGGCTGTTTAAGGAACGACTTTCCTTTACGAAGCTGTGGCTCGTGGAACCCAAATATATGCTGCTTGGCGGCGTGATCGGAGCCTTCATCACCTATACGGTGATTAAGGGTATGGAGCTGCTTGGACCGGCCAGATCGGTTATGCTGATTGTAGTATCACAGGTTCTCGTAGCTTATCTGATCGAGCTGTTTGGGTTATTCGGTGTAGATAAACAGCCGTTTTCATGGCGAAAAATGATTGGTATGGCTGTAGCAGTTGCCGGGATTATTTTGTTCAAGATATAAGGGAAAAACGCTTGTAAAAAGAAACTTCTTATTTTACAATTAGATTGTCATGGAGAGACTTCTACCGGTCCCTGACGGGGAATGGAACCGGAAAGGAAGTTATGAGAAGAAAATTAAGAACAGGTGCAATGCAGCTTTTGGTATGTGGGGCACTTTTATGCGGTTGTGCGCAGAAAACAGAAGAACCCGTGTGGATCGAAGAAACAGCGCAAATCGTGGAAATGCAGTCTCAGGAGGAGCCGCAGCAGGATGTGAAGCAGGAGGAGACTTCTGTCTATCGGGTTCATGTATGCGGAAGTGTCTGTGTGCCCGGAGTATATGAATTATCCGGAGACTGTCGGATCGTTGATGCAGTAGATGCAGCCGGCGGCTTTCTGGAGGAGGCAAGTCCCAGTTCTCTGAATCTTGCAATGCCGCTCACAGATGGAATGCAGGTTTATGTTCCGAGTATGGAAGAAGCACAGTCGATGACTATGGGCGGGGCAGCTGCGTTTGATCATTCTGAAGCAGACGGGAGAGTTAATATCAATACAGCGGGGGAAGCAGAGCTTTGCACGCTTCCCGGAATCGGATCCAGCCGGGCACAGAGCATCATTGCATACCGGGAGGAAAACGGCGGCTTTACCGAGGAAACACAGATAATGAATGTTCCGGGAATCAAGGATGCCGCATACGCAAAGATAAAGGACCGGATTAAGGTAAAATAGGACAGAAAGAGAGTTTACATAGACAAATGGCAAAAAAAGTTTTAGTGGTAGATGATGAGAAACTGATCGTGAAGGGGATCCGGTTCAGCTTAGAGCAGGATGGCATGCAGGTTGATTGCGCTTATGATGGGGAAGAAGGACTTCAATGTGCCAAAAATAATCATTATGACATGATTCTTTTGGATATCATGCTTCCCAAGCTTACCGGCTTTGAGGTCTGCCAACAGATCAGGGAATTCTCGGATGTGCCTATTGTCATGCTGACAGCCAAAGGAGATGATATGGATAAGATCCTTGGACTGGAGTATGGGGCAGATGACTATATCACTAAGCCGTTTAATATTCTTGAAATGAAAGCCCGCATTAAGGCGATTATGCGGCGTACCGCTCCGAGAGAAAACGCGAACGAGAGGGCGAGGATTATCGAGAGCGGTGATATGCGCCTGGATCGTGAGAACAGAAGAGCCTATATTTGTGAAAAGGAAGTGAATCTGACAGCCAAGGAATTTGAGGTGTTGGAGCTTTTAGTATGCAATCCCGACAAGGTGTACAGCAGGGAGAATTTGCTGAAGCTGGTCTGGGGAAGCGACTATCCGGGGGATGTGCGTACGGTGGATGTACATATACGCCGACTGCGTGAGAAGATTGAGAAGAATCCCGGAGAGCCGAAGTATGTGCACACAAAGTGGGGGGTAGGTTATTTTTACAAGCAGTAAAGGGCATTTTCCATGTGGTTAAAGTGTAAGCTTTTTGTCAGAAATATGTTACGCAGGATGAATGTGCGTATCTTTCTTATCATTCTGTGCGCGGGTACCCTTCCGAGTATCGGTATCCGGTACAGTATCATTTCGAGCTATGAGGCTCGTGCGATCAGCGTTCGCACATCTGATGTATCCATACAGTTAAAAATCATTGCAAATCACCTGATTACTTACAATTATCTTCAAGGCAGTCCCTCTGATGTGATTAATGCGGAGTTGGAGCAGCTCTCCAATCTATACGATGGACGAGTTCTGATTATCAACAGCAATTTTCGGGTTATTAAGGATACCTATGGTATCAGTGAAGGGAAATATGCGATTTCGCAGGAGGTTATCCGATGCTTTAAGGGAGAATCGGTCGCAAATTATGATGCCAGAAACGGTTATATCGAGCTGACGACTCCGATCCAGTCGCAGACAAAGGACGGAGAATCCATGGTGGTGGGAGTAATGCTTACGAGTGTTTCAACAGATACCATTATGAAGACGATCGAGATTCTGAATCATCGGGCGTTAGTCTTAGAGATTCTGATGATTATTGTTATCTTCCTGATGGCCAGTATCCTCGCCAAGCTTTTTACCGCACCGATTAATCGTGTAACACAGGCAATCGGAGAGGTTAAGGACGGCTATGCCGACCGGCCGATTGAAGTGAGTCACTCTGATTATGTAGAGACAGAGCATATTATAGAGACCTTCAATGCGCTGATGGGACGGATGAAGGTTCTGGATGATTCCAGACAGGAGTTTGTGGCAAACGTGTCACATGAGCTTAAGACGCCGATCGCGTCCATCAAGGTTCTGGCTGATTCCCTGCTTGCGCAGCCGGATGTATCGCCGGAGCTTTATCGCGAGTTTTTGGAGGATATTGTAACAGAGATTGACAGAGAGAATAAGATCATTACTGATCTTCTTGCACTCGTAAAGATGGACAAGACTACGGGTGAGCTGAAGGTGAGTCTTGTAAACATCAATGAGCTCACCGAGCTTATTCTGAAAAGACTGCGTCCGATTGCCAGAAAGCAGGATGTTGAGGTTGTCTTTGAGAGTAACCGTATTGTGGAGGCTCAGGTTGACGAGGTGAAGCTTACGCTTGTTATATCGAACCTTGTGGAGAATGCAATCAAGTATAATAAGCTGCATGGATGGGTTAAGGTGAGTCTGGATGCGGATCACCAGTTTTTTACCATGGATATCAGCGACTCCGGAATAGGAATTCCGGAGGATGCTATTGAACATATTTATGAACGTTTTTACCGGGTGGATAAATCTCATTCCCGGGAAATTGGTGGAACAGGTTTAGGTCTTGCGATTGCGAGAAATGCGATTCTTATGCATCGCGGCTCAATCAAGGTGAGCAGTGTCGAGGGAGAGGGAACGACGTTCTCTATTAAGATTCCGCTAAACTATGTTGCATGATGATTTGGAAAGGAGGAGCTTTGTGGACGGAATAAAGAAAAGGGTAGTCTGCCTGCTGTCCTGTGCTCTTATACTTTTGCTTGGTGTGGCCTGTGGCGGAAGTGATGTGTCGGCGGAAGGGTATGTGACCATCTACTATTTAAACAATGCGGAAACAGGCCTGGTGACGCAACAGTATCAGACAAAAGCTTCCCAGGAGAACAGAAACGAACAGATTGATGAATTGATTGGACAGTTGGGGCTTATCCCTGACAAATTGGAATATAGACCTCCGATTGGGAACAGTGTAAAGATCCTGAGCTATCATACGGAGGAGAATCATATCACGTTGGATTTTGATGAGCATTACAGAGAGCTGCCGCCGACAACAGAGATTCTTGTACGGGCGGCAGTTGTGAGGACGCTGACACAGATTGACGGAATAACACATGTGAACTTTCTGGTGCGTGGAGAGGCACTTGTGGACAATTTGGGAAATGTAGTCGGTGCTATGACTGCGGATCAGTTTGTTGACAATGAAGGAGATGAGATCAATTCCTACGAGCAGGCCGATTTGCGTCTCTATTTTGCAGATGAAACCGGGACAAAGCTGTTAGCCTGCAACAGAAATGTGCGTTTCTCCAGCAATATATCCATGGAGAAGCTTGTTGTTGAGCAGCTGATTCTTGGCCCCAGCCAGGATGGCTTTTATCCGGTCATTAACCCGGAAACCAAGGTGGTCAATGTGACGGTAAAGGATGGAATCTGCTATGTCAATCTGACAGACAGCTTTCTGACGCAAACCAACTCTGTGACACCTGAGATTGCCATATATTCTATGGTAAATTCTCTGGTGGAACTGTCTAATATCAATAAGGTTCAGATTTCGGTGAATGGAGAAACAAATCTGACCTACCAGGAGTCAATCAGTCTGACCAATGTTTTTGAACGTAACCTGGAGCTGCTTTATTCAAACCACGAGGAATAGAAAGCATTGAAGAGACCCTTGTGTATGATATGTCTGCTGATACTTGTTTTTTTCTTTCTGTATCAGCAGATTTTTCCATTCCCGTTTCCGGATTATTCCGGATATGCCGGGGATAAGCTTGTATTGACCGGGAAGGTCGTACAAAAAGCGTATCAGACAGATAATAGCGGCTGCGTGTCCTGTGTAATTACACTTGACCGCGTTGCAACAGAAGATAAAACGATTTCGGAAAGTGCGAAAAAGGTTCGGGTTTTTACAGATAGAGAGCCGGCCTACGGTAGCATCGTGCAGGTGCGAGGAAAGCTTAGAACTTTTGAAGAGGCGAGAAATCCGGGTGGCTTTGACGGTGTGCGTTATTATGCTACGCAGGGGCTGTCCTTTGACCTGGTGTGTGCAGTGCTGCTCAAGGAGAGCGTATCGCATGATCGGCTGCGGGAATCCATATGGCAGCTTCGCTGTAAGCTCAATGAGATATTGACGGACTTTCTTTCAGAGGAGGATGCGGGTATCATTGCAACAATGCTGCTTGGTGAGAAGAGCGGACTGGACAGCTCGACCAAGGAGCTGTTTAAGCGGAATGGTGTGGTCCACATCCTGACGGTTTCGGGCTTACATATTTCCATTCTCGGCATGGGTCTGTATCAGCTTCTGCGAAAACTCAGGCTGCCGATTACCCCTTCGGCAATGTTTGCAATGTTTGTCATGCTGTTGTATGGAATCCTGGTGGGGATGACAGCATCCTCCTTTCGGGCGATGTTTATGTTTGCCATGCATCTGTTGGCACGGGTGCTGGGGAGAACCTATGATCTTCTGACAGCACTTGCGCTTGCCGCGGTTTTGTTGCTTTTTAAGGAGCCCCTGTTTTTTTATCACAGTGGGTATCTGTTTTCCTTTGCTTCTGTATTTGCAATTGGTGCGCTGCTTCCACTCTTTTCAGCAAAGAAATGGCTTCAGCCATTGACTTCATGTCTGTGTATCTATCTGGTGACCCTGCCGATTCATCTGGGCTCTTATTACGAGTATCCTTACATTTCTTTTTTGCTGAATCTTTTAGTTATCCCCCTGATGAGTGTTTTATTGGAGCTATCGGTCTGCCTTTTAGTATCCGGAGTATGTATTCCGGTGGTTGGTCGGCTGTTTGCCTGGCCGGTTTCCTGGATTTTGAAGCTATACCGGGGACTTTGCCACATAGGGGATAGCCTCTCCTGGCAGAATGAAGTGCTGGGACATTCACAGCACTGGCAGATTATCGTGTATGTTCTGATTCTTGCATTACTCCTGGTGTGGTGGAACCGCTGCCGGGAGATGACAGAGCTTGGCAGGAATCTGCTGCTTGCATGTGGTCTTCTGTTTCTGACGGCGCGTTTTGGTGGAACCTTCCGGATTACGTTTCTCGATGTAGGACAGGGTGACTGTATCTATGTGAGAAGCGAAGGAAACAGAAGCTATCTGTTTGACGGGGGATCGACTACAGTGAGTCAGGTTGGCAAGTATCGAATGATTCCCTATCTGAAATATTTGGGGGCAGATGAGATTGAGTGCGTTTTTCTCTCGCATCTGGATGAGGATCATATCTGTGGTGTGGTAGAGCTGATGGAAAACGGCAGAGAGAATGGGATACGGATACATGCGATCGCCCTGCCGGATATTGCGGATACGGCGAAGGATGAAGCTTACCGTGAGCTGGAAGCGTGTGCAGAAAGATATGGAATTGCGCTGCATTATTTTCATGCAGGAATGACAATCTCGGAGGGTGAACTGCAGATTCGCTGTATTCATCCGCATGAGGGAGCCGCGGCGAATGATCCAAATGAGAATTCACTTTGCTTTCTGGTATCAAACAGATCCGTGCAGCTTCTGCTTACAGGAGATGTGACTGGGCAGGGAGAAGAGCAGATGTGGCAGGAGGCGGTTCGATATCTTCCAAAGAATGAGGAACAGGCAGAAGCTGACTGCATCCTGATATGGAAGATTGCACATCATGGTTCAAAGTATTCCACGCCTTTAAAACATTTACAGGATTATCCTCCGTCTTTTGCGGTTATTTCAGCAGGCGCAGGTAATACATATGGACATCCGCATAGTGAAACGCTGAATAGACTACAGGAGGTTGGCACTGTAGTTTACAGAACAGATAGGAGTGGCGCCGTTGAAATAACGGTAGATAAGGGAAGTCTGCTGATCTCAGAATATTTGAAATAGGGCGCCAAAGTTGTTTTCTCACATCTGCCTAAACCTTACAGCCTGGCGAGAAATTCTTGTTCCGGGATAAGAGGGTGTGCTATACTTAGAAGTATTCTTTTGTGTCAATTCAGTGAGATTTCTGAAGGAGAGATAGAGGATGAACCGAAAGAGAATACTTACATTTGCATTGACATTACTGTTGGCCTTTCTGCTTACGGCGTGTGGAGAGGCTTCGATAAAGGTTGAGGAAACACAGGCATCGTTACAAACGGAAGCAGAAGCAGATGCTGTTATACAGATTGTCTTTGAATACCAGGATGGTCATGTCAATGGGGAGTTTGAGAATGCGCTGGAGGCTCTCTTTGCCGTTGATATTGTGATGGATATGAATATATCCACAAATCCGTATTTGAGATTGAAAGAGGAGCTGACGCATGACATGGCACCTGATATGGTTCTGTGTGAATACATCAGACAAATCGAAGATGACGTGCAGGCGAAGTATTTCTATGACATGGGAGCCGAGAGCTTTGTCAATAACTATTATCTGAGCGCGATAGAGTCTTGTACAGCTTTGGATGGCGGTCTTTACTACATTCCGGGGCCGAGCTATGTATATGGTGTCGTGTATGATAAGACAGCCTTTGAGGAGCTGGGGCTTTCGGCGCCGGTTAATTACTCTGAATTTGTAAAGCTCATTCAAACGGTGGATAGTATGGGACTGGTCGGCACTGAGCCCAACCCACAGGACAAAACCCAGACAATTGAAGTGCCGGTTCGTGCATTTGTGCCTACTCTCCGTTGGTGTGATATGTTCCAGATCATTTTTAATGCGGTAAATTATGAGGATTGCTTCCGGGGGATGTCGAATACCAAGTGGCTTAGTGACTATCAGAAGGGAAAGAGCAGTATGGTTGGACATATGGAATCTGCCGCAGAAAGATATCTGCAGCTGTTCGAGGACGGAGTACTTTCCCTGGACTACTGGGACGTAAGGCCTGGGTATCGAACCAGAAAGCTGTATGATTATCACACCTCTCTGATGACGATTGAATGCCAGCAGGGTTATCAGTACAATATGCAGTTGAATGCGGATAATCCGGAAAATATTCATGAGATGGGTATGATGCCGATTTACTCCGGGGATGATCCGGATTCCGGTTATCTCTACGCCATTCCCAGAAGCTTTATCAGTATTACGAAGCAAGGAGCCGAGAGTCCGGAGAAGCTGGATATGATGCTACAGATTATGGATTATCTGAGTACTCCTGACGGACAGAAGCTGTTAATCAACGGCAGTGATTATTTTGGCTTTTTAAAGGATGACTTTTCTCTGGGCAGTGATTTCTATGCAGATGTATTGGATACCATTGAAGCGGGACGCATTATTCCTAACTTCTATTTTGCGGGGGATGACCGTGGTGATTATGTGGAGACATATATGCATGGAACCACTCCGAAGCTGCTTGATGGCACATTTACCATAAAGGAGTGGCTGGAGGGCGCCGATGCGGCAAGAGACGAAGCGCTGAAACCAAAACAGCTTGAGGTCTATGGTGTATCAAAGGAGACCCTGCTACCGATTCAGACAGCCTATGTTGACGGACTAGCCTATTTAAATAGTATGGATGCAGAGATTGCCTATGTGCCGGTCGCTTCAAGCTATGGTACCCAGAGCTATTTTTATAGTGGGGATATCACAGACGAGAAGATTGATCTTGTCACCACGGAGAACTGTTTTGAAATCAATCCCGAGGAGAATGCAATGGATTATGTCGTTGTGGAGATGACCGGTCAGGAACTGATAGATCAGGCGCTTGACTCCGCAGATGGTGGTATGGCTGCATTTGCCGGCGTGGAGATGATCTATTCCTTGTCAGGAGAAAATGGAAAGCAATACGTATCATTAAAAATTGAGGGAGAGGACATGGACAAAAACAAAATCTACCGTGTGGCGTCTCTTCGAGGTGCTGTCTCTGGTGCGAAGGTTGTGGCAAGCTATAATGGGTTGACCTTTCGGGAGATTTTTAAGAACTACCTGGAAGCGCAGAGGGGAATTGTTGAGGCTCCCAAGCAGTTGGTTTTTATTAATTAAGAGGGTATATTTACTGGGACAGACAAAAGAATGGATGAGGGGAGCGTAGGCAAAGTGAAAAGCTTAAGAGCACGGACGGTCATAATCGTTGCTGTTTTAATCACTGCGCTTATTGCGGTCTTTCTACTTCAAAAGCATATGATTTCCTCTGTAAACAGAGTGAGCGAGCAGACAGCTCTCTCCCTGTTATCAGATAATGCCAATCAGGTTAGAGAAGTGTTGGATAACCAGCTTAATAATATCTGGAATCGTATGGAGATGGTAGACAGTGCGGTGACTGCTGTTGGCGACATGACTACAGAAGAAGCTGTTGCTTATTTGAAGAGAAGTGTACCGGATGCGTATCGGGTCGTGTTGGCCTCAAGCGATGGAGAGTATATCGACCAGAGTGGAAAAAATGGGTATGTTGAATTAACAGAACAGATAGAGCCTTTGTTTTTTGAGAATCGGCGAGTGTGTATTCTGAATCAGGAGGGGGAACAGGATACACTGCTGCTTGGCATGCCGATTACAGCTGTTTCTGTTGACCAGAAAAAGGTACAGTATCTGCTGGTGTATTTTAAATTGGATTCTTTTATGAAGCTGCTCTCGGTGGAATCTTATGCAGGAGATGGAGGAATCCGTGTGATAAATCACAACGGACTGGCATTGTTTTGCTCGGACAATCTGGATGAGGACGAAAAAAGCTATTATTTTTTCAAAATATATGAGTCGGCCGATTTCATTGAAAGTCATGGTATTTCGGATTCCGAGAGCTTCAGAACCAGTGTGCTAAACGGAGAAAATCATGCAATTCATGTTATCACTGAGGATGGAAAAGACAGGATTATCAGCTATGCCAAGGTTACGGGCATGGACTGGTATATTACGATTGTCGTGGACTATGAGTCGGTTCTTGGAGAGTTGAATGAGAACATTTTGTCCATTGGTTGGAACTGTGTTCTGATAACCATGGGTGTAGTACTTCTGGCCGTTTTGCTTGTACTTTTTATCAATATGGATATACATAAGGTAAGAAATGAGAAACAACAGCTTCAGGAATGGAATCAGTCACTGGAATGCGCCAAGCAGATTGCGGAGGAAGCTTTGCAGATTGCAGAAGATGCAAATAAAGCCAAGAGCTTTTTTCTGTCTAACGTGAGTCATGATCTGCGAACGCCTATGAATGCCATTGTCGGCTTTGCCGAGCTGATGTCCCAGAATGCCGGCAATCCGGACAAGGTGCGGGAATATACCAGAAAGATTATTGCCTCGAGTCAGCACATGCATGGACTGATCAACGATACTCTTGATATGAGCAGGATAGAGAGCGGCAAGATGACATTGAATCTTTCGGAGGAATCGATCACCGGTATTGTGGATGGAATCAATCTGATGATTTATCCCCAGATGAAAACCAAGGGACATACCTTTGATATTGATGCGCATCAAATCGTTCATGATTCCATTATCGTGGACAAGGTACGTTTGAACCAGATATGCATCAATCTTTTGACTAACGCCGCAAAGTATACGCAGGATCATGGACATGTGCAGTTCAAAATATCCGAGAGCTATGCTTCTGAAAATTCTGCGCATTATAAGATCGTGGTTTCCGACAATGGCTGCGGTATGAGTCAACAATTTCTGGAGCATATTTTTGATGCGTTCAGCCGGGGGAGTGATAGCCGCAACAGCAGGATCCCGGGAACCGGACTGGGAATGACTATCACAAGAAATCTGGTGGAGCTGATGGGCGGATCTATCCGTGTGGAAAGTGAAAAGGGTGTGGGTTCCACTTTTACTGTGGAAATTCCATTCCGGATCAGCGAGCCCAGAACCGATTCGAAACCTCATATACAAAAGGAGAGCTCGCTAAAAGGAAAGCATATCCTTGCGGCCGAGGATAATGAGGTAAATGCCGAGGTTCTTTCTGAGCTTCTTGAAATGGTTGGTGCAACCTGTGACATTTGCAAGAATGGCAGGGAGATTGTGGAAACGTTTGAAAAATCAGAATCCGGCAGGTATGATCTGATTTTGATGGATATAGAGATGCCTGAGATGGATGGTTATGAAGCAACCAGAGCGATTCGTGGATGCGGACATGCATTTGCACGTACCATTCCAATTATAGCCATGACAGCAAAAGTTTTTACCAAAGATATTCAGGATGCATTAAGAGCAGGTATGAATGCACATGTGGCAAAACCCCTGGAACTGAGTGCACTGGAGGAAGCGGTTCGGCTGGCTGGTAACATTAGTTGATGAGAAGAAGACAATCGATAAAGGATTGTCTTTTTTTTGCAAAGTCCGCTTTATAGGACTCATCTTGATTTATTCTGAATACAGATCAAGAGAGAAGCGGGAGGAAATGCAGATGGATCAGAGAAAAAAAGCAACAGTAAGAAACGGTATCTGGGTTGGCGTCATTCTGGTTTTGATAGCAATCATTTTAATTTCAAATGGATTGATTACGCGTAAGATTAACGCAAGAAGATTACAGAACCCGAGGGAAACGGTTAGGGAAGCGTCTGATTACAAAAAACTGGAGGAGAGCTATCAGCTCTGCCTGACAGAGGTTCTGGAAAGAGAAGGCTATCCGAACAGCGGGATTACGATGACTTATGTTATTGATGCCAGGGGAAATCGTGAGTATTCTGTCAGGGTACACAACAGAAGACTGGAGCAATCAGGTGCTTGCAGAAAACAACAGATTCTTGAAGCTATGTCAGAGGTTGCCTTTGATGGGGGCATCTGTCTGTTTTATCTTGTGTGATATTTTTCCTGATGACAAGGAAAAGAATTAGGGCTTATAATATTGGATATGCTAGAAACAAAAGAAGGAGCAGAATCCATGAATAGACCTGAGGTTGGAAAACATTATCGACATTTTAAGGGTGGGAATTATGAGATCGTAGCGATTGCCACACATAC
The DNA here is from genome assembly GCA_945643825.1 of uncultured Lachnospiraceae bacterium. GTDB lineage: Bacteria > Bacillota > Clostridia > Lachnospirales > Lachnospiraceae > UMGS2037. The sequence goes on along the minus strand of CALZEZ010000006.1, from coordinate 1,718 downwards.
CGAAACCGGACAGACGCTTGTAATCTACAAAGCTCTCTATGGAGAAGCCAAGGTATATGCCAGACCACTTGAGATGTTTGTTGAGAGAGTGGATCCGGTCAAATATCCCGATGCAACACAGGAATATCGATTTGAACGAGTCGATGAGGAACCGCAGATAGAAACGGAAGGACAGATAGATCCGAGACTGCTGATGTTTCTTGATGCAAGAGGCTATCGGGAGAAGCTTGAGGTGCTTGAGGGTATGCGTGATAATATCACGGATTCCCTGATTGATGCGTTTGCTGTGGCATCTGATCTGGAGATAAAGGCAGGACGTGTGGAAGATCGTTTTGACCAACTGCGCAGCTGTCTTATGACGCGCGCAAGATTTGAGTGCGATCGACTTCGAAGATAGATAGAGACTTCCCACCGGAAAGGACTGGTGGAGGATATGTCATACGAATTGAATACAAAATTGGTAATTGGAATCTCGGCAAGAGCGTTGTTTGATCTGCGGGAAGAGAATCGTATTTTCGAAGAGCAGGGTGTGGATGCCTATGTGAATTATCAGGTGAGCCATGAGGAGGAACCCTTTAAGAAAGGCTCCGGTTTCGCGCTTATCAGAGCACTTCTTAACTGGAATACATTGCCCGGAATGGAGAACCAGGTAGAGGTAATTCTGCTCTCTCACAATTCACCGGAGGTTTCTCTGAGAATCTATCATTCCATTGAATATTATAAGCTTCCGATTTCAAGAGCTGTCTTTGTGAGTGGAGCATCCATTGCAAAGTATTTGGATGCTTTTCACACAGATCTCTTTCTATCCGCATGCGAGGAGGATGTACAGGCGGCTGTGGATGCCGGAATTGCGGCAGGCATAATTTGCCAGAAGGAATTTCCAACCGAGGATGCTGATGTGATGGAGCCCATGGATCCCGTAGTGAGAATAGCGTTTGATGGTGATGCGGTCCTTTTTTCGGATGAGTCTGAGAGAATCTTTGAAGAGCAGGGGATGGAGGCTTTTGTGAATAATGAGAGAAGCAATGCTTGCTGTCCGCTTCCGGAGGGACCGTTTGCCAGATTACTTAAGAAGTTTGCCACCATGCGGGAAAACTGTAAAGATGCCAGTCTGCCTATTCGTATTGCACTTGTGACAGCCAGGTGTGCGCCGGCGCATGAACGTGTGATTCGGACGCTGAGAGAATGGAAGGTGCAGATTGACGAGGCGTTCTTCTTAGGTGGAATTGCCAAGAAGGATATCCTACAGGCATTTGGTGCACATATCTTTTTTGACGATCAGCAGATACATACACTTCTGGCTGCGGATGCTGTGCCGGCAGCCAGGGTTCCCTACCGCAGCCGGGGACAGAAACAGAAAGAGAACGAAACAATTAATATCAGTGCATAGCTGATTAGAGAAGGAACAGATGAGAAATCCAGAGGATTTAGGATGTGCAAAAGAAGAAACACTTGCACAGATTGCGAAGCCGTTATTAAAATGGTATGATGTAAACAGACGTTACCTTCCCTGGAGGGAGGATCCGACTCCCTATCATGTGTGGGTTTCGGAAATTATGCTGCAGCAGACGAGAGTGGAAGCGGTTAAGGGTTATTACGAGAGATTCATGAAGGAGCTTCCTGATGTACAATGTCTGGCGAAAGCTTCAGAGGATGTACTCCTTAAGCTATGGGAAGGACTTGGGTATTACAATCGTGTGCGTAATATGCAGAAGGCG
>CALZEZ010000005.1 GCA_945643825.1 uncultured Lachnospiraceae bacterium | reverse complement strand
CAGATCTTGTTACAAACTGCTGATTCTGTTTAATATAATGTCGCATTTCTCTAAAAGTACGCATAATAAAAATGCTTTGTTGCTCTGCTAACTCTCCGCGAAGCACAGTAGCAAGCATATAGATTCCTTGCTCGGTAAACGCAAAAGGCATCTTTTTAATATGCATACCACGTTTATTATCACTAACGTTTAAAGTCGCAAATTGCGACTTTAAAGAATCTGTGATTTCACTTGCTTCTAACTGAAACATGAAATCCTCTGGAAATCTGTTAATGTTTCGTTTCACTTGCTCATTCAATCGTTTGACATCATAGCCATAAATATCTGCCAAATCTTTATCCAGCATAACTTGCTGCCCACGAATTATATATACCTTACTACGAATGTCATCTGTAGTAATCAATTCCTTTGTTTCTTCCATTTTCCCACCGAACCAATCTTTATTTTAGGCATTTTGATTTTTCAATTCTATTTCATGAAGACACAAATTGTGACCTCGCAGGTCTTTTTATTCAAGGTGCAGGTGATTATCTTTGAACGTCAGGCGAACTTGAGATTAATCAATCCTCCACAATGCTTTCCATTGCCTCCAACCTCTGCAATGCCTTCATATAAGCCATCAATCTCTTATACTGTTCATCCCCAAGGCTATGTATCTGTTTTAAAATCTTAATGTCCGCCCTAGTGACTTCATAATCTATATCTGCGTCTTTATATTCCGGGTCAATTCCTTTTCCTGTCAAAAGCTGTTCTGGGGTAATATCTAATGCATCACATATCGAAAGCAAGCAATCCGCTTTTGGATTTGTCTTTTTCTTTTTCCAGTCACTGATGTTGCTCGTTGCAATTCCGGTTCTTCTTGAGAGTTCCAACTGCGTTATGTTCTTCTGCTCCATTATGTAAAAAATTCTTTCACTGATAATCATGATGCTTCCTCCATCAACATTCCACAAATATCCGTATATATAAATTGATATATCCGCTAATACGGTTATCGTAACATGTGACACATTTTACTTCAATAGAAACTTTAGTATTCCTGTAAATGACACGAAATCGCACTTTTGTAGCACTTGTCCGTATAGTATTGACCTTGTAACAAAGTCAATATATCATGTTTTTGGAGGTGACACAATTGTGACAGTTCAGTATTTATTTTCGGAGCGGGCTCATTATATGTGCCCCAATATGCACTTTGGAATTGCAGTAGAGATATGTGAGGAATATAATAAAGCTTTGACACGCCGCATTTTGGATGAGTTATCACAGGCACACCCTCTTTTGCGCAGTGTGATCTTAGAGGATGCGCAGGGCAGACCCTACTATGCCGAACAGGAGAGCCTGCAAATTCCCCTTTATGAGAGGGAGGATGCGAACCGCTTTCTGGAGGATTATGAGAAGCTTACAAGCGAGGGCTGGGATCTGCGCAGGGATTGTATGCTAAAGGTGCTGGCATACCGCAAGGAGGATTGTATTTTTCTTGTCTTTGCTGCGCACCACCTCCTGTGTGACGGCATGGCACTGCTGCAGCTGGTACAGAATTTTGCGGAGCGTTATGTAAACCACGGCAAAACTGAGCAAACGAATAAGGACCAAAGTTATGTAAACTCGGACGCTGCATCAATGCAACAGGGTCACATCATCCCCGCAAATCGTGACAGGATCATTGCATCTGCCGATGAATTTCCTTCTGACAGCAGACTCAATTTTGTTACGAAATGCATAGTGAACTCTGCAAACAGAAATTGGAGAAAAGAAGGAAAGAAGGTTTCCTACAGCGAATATCGAAGCTTTGAAAAAGAATATGTAGCGGCAAATCCGTTTGCCCGGACGATTACCACCATTGAGGGTGAGGAATATGAGCACATCATAAAGCAGTGCAGGGAGCATAAGATTTCCGTGAATGACTATCTGGTTGCTGCTATGATGGTAAAGGAGCAGACCAAAAAGGTTATCATCGGGGCTAACATCCGAAATCGGATCAAAGCATACGAGCCGGGTTCTCTCGGAAACTTTTCAAGTGCCTGCTCGGTTGTGGTGAAGGGAAAGCCACAGGACATATACGAAACAGCCGCCCAGGTGAACAGACAGATTGCACAGATTAAGGCCAGACCGGATAGAGAGCTCCTGGTGCTGTCCCTGTATATGGCGATGGATCCCGACTTAATAGACGCAGCGGCAATCGCAACCCTCGGCTCTTTTCCCAGTAAGGCCGGAGCCTTTGTCGGTGGCAGGCTCTTTGGCTTTGAAAAGAGGGAGAACTACACCATCACCAATCTTGGGAGAATCCAAAGCACCTCAATTAAAGCAGGTTACTTCATTCCACCCATCTCACCATCCAGCAGGAAGATAGCAGGTGTTCTCACCGTGAACAACACAATGAAGCAGGTGGTCTGCGACAGAATGTGCTAAGGCATCACTATGGATATTTTTTGAGGGAGAAAAATGCAATTTATAAAGGACAAATCCACCGGAGTGGAGGTGGTAAGCTATCAGAATACCAGTCTTTCCTATCCTGAGCATACGCATATCGGACATGCTGTTCTGGGGATTGTGACAGATGGGACTGTCGGAATCCGAATTGCAAAACAGGAATTTGTGTGCAGGGAAGGAGAATACTTCTCAGTGGCGGTAAATGTACCGCACGCAATCTATCCGATATCCGAAAGCTACTCCATGCTCAGCATCTGTCTGCCCGCGGACGACAGACAGGTTAGAGAGCTCAACATCATCCGAAGGGATATCATAGGAAACCCGGAGCTAAGCTTAAGCATCGCAGACCTATCGGAAAAGGTACATATCAGCTCCTACCATATGATTCGCAGATTTGCTGATGAAAATGGACTCACTCCGCACAAATTCCAGCTTCAGTGCCGGATCAGAAAGGCGCAGGAGCTGTTAGAAAATGGGATGAAGGTTGTGGATGTTGCTGCAGCGGTTGGCTTTTGCGACCAGAGCCACCTTGACCGCGTTTTTCGAAAGCAGGTCGGCATATCGCCCGAGGAATATATCAAATCCGCAATTTTATCCAAGCCTGAATCGTAAAACCCATATAGAATTGCCTTAGAAAAAAGAAAGAGAGGACAATTCTATGACAAACGGAGTATTTGAAGCATTCAACCATGGAAGAATGGAGCTTCCAAAGACGACGCAGAGCTTTGACCAGATAGAGTGGTCGAAGCACCCAACCTTTGAGGGAGTTGAGCTCAAGCACATGATTACGGCGAAGGACACCGACGCAAGATTTAGCTATCACCTGGTAAGAATTGCACCGGGAAAAGCAATACAGAATCATATTCATGCAACTCAGCTGGAAACCCATGAGGTAATCGCCGGAGAGGGCAAATGCATAAATGACGGCGCAAGCTTAACGTATGAGCCGGGCGTAATCTCCATTATTCCGGAAGGAATTCCGCATGAGGTAACAGCCGGAGAGAACGGACTTCTCCTCTTTGCAAAATTCATGCCGGCGTTGTGCTAGTTTTCATCGATAAATTTCACATGGAATCGGAATAGAAGTAGTGATATGTATTTGATACAGTCACTACTTTGTTTTTTGGGCAAATAAAATAGAATCACAAAACGTAAAGGTTTGGAACTATACGAAGAAAATATTCCTGAGAGTCCCAAAATAACGGCGATTTGCCATTTTTTGGGACTATGAGGGAAAAAAATGTTCTGTCAGTTCCAAAAAACGGCGTATTACGTTTATTTTGGGACTATGAGGGAAAAAATGTTCTGTCAGTTCCAAAAAAGACTGTGAATTGCTGTTTTTTGGAACTACACGAGAAAAACTCGTACGGAAAGTCCCACCCCAAAGTATAATTTTTGGAATTTTCCCGTCGGTTTTCAGAATCACTTCCCAAGCCGATTCTGCTACTCTACAGTAGACATCATATTTTCTTGACACCGTCATAACAAACCTTATATACTGAAACCAATCCCATTATAATGAAACTAGATTCATTATAAATGCCAGAGGAGAAGAAAATGTCAAGAGTATCCAGAGAATATTACGAGCTCAAGAAGGCAAGCATCATAGACGCAGCGCTTGAGGTCTGCAAGCGAAAGACCGTGAGCAGTGTTACGATGCAGGACATCATTGATGAAGCCGGAATCAGTCAGGGCGGAATCTACCGGTATTATAAAAATATTGACGAGGTTCTGACCGACCTGCTAAGCCGCATCCGGATGGAGCAATATGAGTCCATCGACAGACTAAATGCAGTTTTTGATCAGAAGAAAGCTGAAATACAGGCACTCAGAGAGCTGCCGGCTGGTGAGGATACCGTTTCAAAACGCCGGGAATTACTGGCCGGGCTGGTTAAGGAAATACTCGGAGTGTGGGGAGAGGAAACACAGAAATACCTCTATCCCCATAAGAAGCTTCAGATGGAGTATGGCATACTGGCAGACAACTTTCCCGACAGAGCCAGACGAATCTTTCCCAATGCCGCAGAAGAGAGAGCGATGGACGAAAGGATTCTGGCTGAGCTTGGCAGGGAGATACAGGATGGAATCATTAGTCTCAGAATTTCTCTGGAAGAATTTATGGAGTACAACGCCACCGTTTATCTGGGTATTATCAAGCGAGCCATCGCAGTGAACTGCTATCAGCGTAATACCTATTTTAATGAAAAAAATGAATATGACGTTTGTAAAAGATATGAAGCCTTTGCAAAAGCATGTGGATATTTTTTGGGACTTGAGGAGTATTTCCTATGAGAATCATCACCCTTCTTCTGATGTCCCTTTTGACCTTCGAACTGGAGCTCAAAACCCTGAACACCTTCTTGCAGGAAGAGCCGGAGAACATGTACAGCATGGTGTACTATGCAGACTATCATTTTGATGAATTCTTAGAGCAGGGTGCAAAAAGCGATGAGGAGCTGGAACAATTTGTTGTTCGTTACCTGATGCATGGCTTTGAAACAAAGATTCTGGATGCACCGGGCAAATGCACCTCCTTTGTCTGCCGCAATATGGAAGGGGAGGTACTGTTTGGGAGAAATCTGGATTACTGGTTTTCTCCTGTCGTTATGCTTCTCACGAACCCTGAAACCGGATATCAATGCATGAGCGCATCCGACATTGCGTTCTTAGGATATGACGAGATAAACGCTCCCGATACCGGGATACCTGGCATAAGTGATTCCAAGCTTTTAGCAGCGCCATATCTTACGACCGACGGGATGAACGAGTACGGCGTTGCCATGTCGATACTGGACTGCGGAACCGCGAGACCGGGAGTGATAGAGGCGGCCCCGACGCTGAATACCTCGACCGCGGTTCGCATGGTGTTAGAGAATGCCAGAACTGTCGAGGAAGCTGTCGTGCTCATGAAACAATATAATTACTATCTGGGAAGGACGCCCAATCATTTTATGATAGCGGACGCATCGGGGCGTTCGGTAGTGGTTGAATTCTGCAAGGGAGAGCTTGTTACCGTGGAGACACCGGTCGTCACAAACTTTGATCTGTATGACTCCAATCACTGTGGAGTTGGTAAGGACAGATATGCAAAGGTCGTCGACAGATTGGAGGAAACAGGAGGCATTCTCTCAGAGGAGGAGGCTCTCGGGCTGCTTGCCGAGGTGGTTGTCCCCGGCAAGGCGCAGTACTCGGTTCTTTATAACCTCACAACCGGAGACATCCATGCCTTCACCAAAGGAGATGACTCGGTCGTTGCACATTTCCACATAGATAGGATTTCAAATCAGGAGTAGAAAGGAACTACAGCATGATAATACGAAACATGATATTGTACACACCGGTTCTTCTTTTGCTTCTGCCGGGGCTTTGGCTGATCAGAAGAAAAGCCTGCAACCGCACGGACATAAAGGGAATGGCGGTGCTGCTGTTCCTGTTACATGCGATCGCAAGGAAAGAAGCCTTTGTACTGGCAACACAGCTGCAGATCTTTCAAAAGCTCGGTCTGCTTCCGATCCTGCTCCTCTTTCTTTGCATCGGCTATGACCTGAAAGGGAAAGTAAAAGAAGCTATTATCTGGGGAATCGGAATCCTTGTCTATTGGCCGGTGAGCCGTGACTGGCTGATTGGTGCCGGGATAGGATTGGTTATAGGAATGCTTCTTGCCGCATACAGGAAACCGGAGCACGAAACAGCGGTCACATTTCTTGGAAAAAATTCCCTGCCCATATTCCTGACTGGCGGGATATATCTATCCGTTTTCCGGTTTCTGATCGAAAGAAATGGAAAGCCATACATCGAGCTCTTTTCTGCAAATCTGATGCTGTATGCGGCAGCAGTGGTAGGCTGCAGTCTTTTGACTGGCGAACTGCTTTGCAGGCTTGCGCGCAAGCTGCTTAGACAACAGCCTCCGAAGAATACAGATAAAAGGAAAATCGGTGTGCGGAAGGTGCTCCTTGCAATGTCAATCGCGCTTCTTTTATCCTTTCTGGAGGGAATGACATATTATCTTACCACGCCGTCGCTTGTGTTTATCGGACACGCAAGTGTTAAGCTGAAGACATCCGGCGGAAAGGTCATCTACATTGACCCATTTTACCCGACAAAATTCAACTACATAGAACCGGCAGACTATATACTGATTACACATGGTCATTCGGATCATAACGTGCCATCACTCTGCGCGAAAAAGGACGATTGCCGGGTCATTACCTGGAAGGAAGCACTCGTCGATGGTAAATATCAGGTGTTTGATGACGGAGAGGTAACAATAGAAGCCGTACCGGGAGACGGACGCGGAATACACAATGCGTCCTCGAATGTGGGATATATCGTTTCCTTTGACGGAACAAGCGTTTATCACTCTGCAGACTGCGACTTCACGGAGAACAAATATCCGCTTCGCGACAAAAATATCGGCTACGCGCTCTATACCGTAAATGATGTCTACACAATGGGTCCCGGGGAGGCAACCGAGATGGCGGACTATATCGGGGCAAGGGTAAATATACCGATACACGGAGACTCCCGCAGATATCCTGACCAGCGCAGGCAGTTTGCCGCGGATGGTTATTTCAAGGCATATATCAATCAGATAATTTTTTTGACTCCAAATCCACGAAAGTGAAAAAACCATTATGAAAATTAAGAAACTGTCCTTTGGAAAGCTGGCTCTTTTGATTTTCTTTGCTATCACGATTCCGGTAGCCATACAGAATATCGTCTATTTTGTACAGGCGGAAACTCGAATCCGCACAGAGCTTGTCGGCAAGATCGAGGACTCCATGGATGATAAAGCAAAAAAGATCACAAGCTCACTAAACAATGCCCTCGCTCTCGCTGTTCTATACCGCAAGGATGAGCGGCTCTACCGCTATATGGATCAACGCTATGAATCGGCTTATGATTTTCTGGTGCTTTACCAGGATGAGCTGCTTGATATGTTTCGCGACAAAGCGTTTTACAGCTACCGTGTTGCCGGAATGAAATTGTACACAACAAACGATACCATTATGCCCGGTGTCTATATTCAGTCTCTCCCGGATGCGGATTTCAAGGCTCTCGACGATGAACCGACCTATCTGAATATGCAGAATATCATGTCCGGACAGGATGTCTACCTCCGAATCTGTGAGACGCAAAAGAGTCGCTCGCAGGCGTCAGAAGGACTGAACGTGAGTATTTTGTGTGCTCTTGATTACTACGATCAGTATCGGACATTCGAGAACTATATTAAGCTTTCCCTGGACTTAGAATCCTTCAAACAGATACTTCGCGAATCCAATCTGCTCGAGAACATGTATATAGCCGATGATGCAGGAAGGATTCTTGTGGCTGGAAGGGAGTCAAAGCAGCTTAAGCCCGGACTGTTCACCAATGACAAGGTAAGGATTGACGGATATCCCGTAATGAGGCAGAAGCTGGAAGGATATCCGCTCTATCTCTATGGTGTTTATGACGACAACGTCATCTCACAGGGCTTTACCTCGAGCAGAAGGATTCAGCTTGCAGTGACGCTGATATCTGTGATCATCACACTTACGATCATATATTGCGGAATATTTTCAGTAAAAAGACATGTCTTTGCGTTGGTGGATCAGTCACAGCTGATACAGCTTGAGCTGGAGAAGGAGACAAATAAGGCGAAGCTTCTGGCACTCCAGAGTCAGGTAAATCCCCACTTTATGTTTAATGCGCTGGAAAGCATCCGGCTCAAGGCAATGATCAAGGGCGAGAAGGAAACGGCTACTATGATCAAGCACATGGCAAAAATGTTCCGCCATATGATTAACTGGGAGGATAATCTGATTCCGCTCAGGGAGGAAATGACCATTCTGGAGGATTTCCTGTGCCTGCAGAAATACCGCTTTGAGGATGAGTTTACCTATGAGCTCACCGTTGAGGAGAATGCCTGGAACTGTCTGATTCCGCGTATGCTTCTGCAGCCGTTAGTCGAAAATGCCTCGATTCATGGCATGGAAGCAAGCTCGAGTGAACGCTGGATTCATTTTCATGCGATGGTGCAGGAGGGGTTCTTAGTTGCTGTGGTAGAAGACAGTGGAGGTGGAATCAGCCCACAAAAGCTGCAGGAGCTTAGGGACACACTGTATGGAGACGGCAGGGACACCAAGGGCTGCGTAGGTCTTGCCAATGTGTATCGCAGACTGAAGCTTTACTATGGTGATAATTTCTCATTTGACATTGACAGTGAGGAGGGAACAAGAACCACCGTTACTGTCAGAATTCCGGAGGTACGATGATGTACACATTTATGATAGCGGATGATGAAAAGGCGATCAGGGAGAGCATTCCCAAGGTCATTGATTTTGAAAAATATGGCTTTTCGCTCTGCGCGACGGCAAGAGATGGTGAGGAGGCACTTTGCAAGGCAAAAGAGCTTCAACCGGATTTGGTGCTGCTTGATATCCGGATGCCCGGACTCGACGGAATCGGCTTTCTCGAGGCAGCAAGAGGCTGTGACCTGCAGCATACCAATATTGTGATTCTGTCCGGCTACAGCGATTTTACTTATGCAAAAAAGGCACTCCAGTTCGGGGCAAAGGGCTATTTTACCAAGCCCCTGGATGAGGATGAGTTCACAGACTTTCTGAAGGAGCTGAGAGAAGAGCTTGATAAAAAGAATCACATTGACAGAAAAGACCGGATTCACATGGCCTCCTATAAGCTGAAGCAGATGTATCAGGAGGGCAATGGAGAACGCGAAGGCTATAAGGACTTTAAGCTCATGCATGTGGCTGTACTGAGGCACCCTCCATTTGAGGATGTCTGTGGACGCATTGAGAAAAGCCTCGAGGAGCTTTTGAAGGACGAGGTGGAACTATTCCTGTGCAAGGGAGGCGTTTACTCCTTCCTCTGCTCGCGAAAAGCACTTGAGCTTCAGGGCATAATGAATGAGCTTCTCCTGTCTCATGTGATGAACCGCCTTCAGAATCAGGGGATGGAATGTGCCATTCTGATTGATGATAATGTATTTGACCGGACAGGAAATACCTTCCGTACGGATTTTGATACACATTTGTATACTATGCTGACGGATCTGTTCTGGGAGAAGAAAAAGAGCCTGGTTCTCTATTCAAAAATAACCAGGCAGGAGGAAACGGATTGCTGGAGTCACCTAAAGGACGATGTTATGAATCTGCGAGAGGCCATTGAACAGGAGAATGAATGTGAAGCACTTCAGATTCTTGACACAATCTTTGAAAAGGCCGGGGCAAAACATATGGAATACACGTCCATGGTGGACCTGTACTACCGGATTTTCTACATTCTCAAGGAATTCATAATAAGCCGGGAGGATATGATAAACCCGCTTGGTGCCGAGAGATGGCAGGATAAACCGTTTTTCATGACCTGCACAGAGATGCGGAACAAATGCAGGGAGTACATTGTCTGCGTGCTTCATTGCCGAAATGAGATGAAAAGGAAGCAGAAGCTTGGAGTTGGGGAGAAGGCCATGGAATATATCAGGCATAATTATACCAGACAGCTGATGCTAAAGGATGTAGCAGATGCCCTGCATGTCAATCCTGCCTATCTCGGCAGATGCATTCAGAAGGAGACCGGACTTAGCTTTAACAGTATGCTTGCCAGATTCCGGATCGAAAAGGCAAAGGAGCTGCTAAGAGACACGGATCTGCGTGTCTACGAGATTGCAGAAGCAGTGGGATATCTGGAGAGCAAGCATTTTGTAGCCAAATTTACAGCCGTGGAGGGAATGGCGCCCTTATCCTATAAAAAACAGTTTCAAAAAGTATAATCTGTGGAATAATCCTTACAGTTTTGGGAATTTCTTCCGGAAGAATTCTTGTTACACTTGTCTTACAAGTTGCAAAAGGAAGGAGTAATAAAATGAAAAAGAAAAAGTTATTGGCAACACTGCTGACAGCAACGCTCGCTTTTTCATTGACAGCCTGTGGTGGAGTGGCAGAAGAGAATACCGCAGAAACTGTCGTAGAAAAAGCTGAGACGACTACTGAAACAGCAGAAGAAGCACAGCCCGAAGCGGTGGAAAATAAGGTAGTGGATGGGATCACAAGCTATGGCGGCCTTACAGCTATGGCAGATGCGGATGACCCGATTACCTTTACATATTTTCTGAGAGACTCCGGTGTTGCTCCGTCAGAGGATAACCCATTTATCAACAAGATCCAGGAACTAACGGGAGTTACCCTGAAGTATGAGTATCTTGTTGGTGATCTGGATCAGAAGTTAGGTGTCATGATGGCTGGTGGTGATTATCCGGATCTCATCTTCGCAGGAGACTCAGCGACAAAGCTCATGTCAGAGGGCGCGCTGATTCCACTTGAGGATTATCTTCCGAATTATCCAAACCTCTGGGCGATGTACAAGGATACCATTGAAGAGCAGAAGCAGGAGGATGGCCATGTTTACCAGCTTGAGATGTATGCCTATCTGAATAACGATGGAATTACCTCTGCGCCTCCGATTTTCGAGGCCGGCATCGGCTTCTTTGTACAGAAGGCAGTTTTGGAGTGGGCAGGATATCCGGAGATTAAGACCTTAGATCAGTATTTTGATGTAATTGAGGGCTATCTGGCAGAAAATCCGACCATTGACGGTGTTGCGACCAGAGGCTTTGAAATACTCAATGATGGCTGGAGAAACTGGGGACTTATCAATGAACCGCAGTGCCTGATGGGTGCCAGCAACGATGGAGCCATGTTTGTGGATACCACAAAGACTCCATATGAATCCTCCTTTTACCAGATCAGTGAGGAAGCACATACCTTTTATAAAAAGCTTAACGAAGAGTATAACAAGGGTGTCATCAATGCAGAGTGCCTGACCGAGAACTACGATCAGTATATTGCAAATATCACCTCCGGAAGCGTTCTCGGATTCTTTGACCAGAGATGGAACTTCCAGCAGGGTGAGTCTTTATTAAAGAATGATGGTAAATATGAGAGAACCTATGTAGCAGTTCCGGTTACAGCACCCGGCGTAACAGACGGCTACGTGGATGGCTCCAATGGACTGCCTACCGGCTCGAATGGTGTTGGTATCTCCATCAACTGTAAGAATCCCGAGAGAGTGCTTGCGTACTTTGACTGGCTGTTACAGAGAGAGGTTCAGGATTACCTTCGCTGGGGTGTTGAGGGAACCGACTGGAATTACACAGACGGAAATTCAGATAGAGTGTTAACGGATGAAGCACGTGAGATCAGACGTGACACGGCAAAGGCACGTGACCTGACCGGAAATGAGCTGGCAAAATACACACCCGGCTGGTGGGGACTCTACCAGGATGGCTGTGCAGCAAACACCGATCAGTCCGCAGCAGAGTATCTTGCACAGCAGACCGAGTATGACCAGGCATTCTTAGAGGCATACAACATCCAGTATCCTGCTGAGCTGCTTTCTCCTCCGACTGTCAGACCTGCTTATTACCCGATTTGGGCGATGAACCTCGGCGACGGAAGCGAAGCTTCGGTTGTCAACGAGAAGATTACGGACTTGTGCGTAAAGAGCTTCTCCAGAATGGTTCTTGCAAAGGATGAAACTGAGTATGAGAATCTATGGAGCACCTTCCTGACAGATTTCGACGCACTCAATACCGATGCCCTGAAGGATGAAGTAGACAGACAGATTGCAGCAAAGATGGGTTGGTAAAATAAGATTACAGAGAAGCGGGAGGGGAAACCCTCCCGTTTCTTCTTAGCGAAAGGAGCTTTCATGATTAAAAAGATAAAGACAAACAAGGCACTGTATTTCATGCTTCTGCCCTGTGTTGCATATACCTTTTTGTTTTCCTATTACCCACTTACCGGCTGGATCATGGCCTTCCAGAATTTTAAGCCTGCAAGAGGATATAAGGGGTCTGAATTTGTCGGACTCGCCCAGTTCAAATTTCTTTTTACCGATATTGAATTTTGGAGGAGCTTTCGCAATACCCTTGCGATGTCTCTCCTGAATCTGGTATTCAGCTTTTTGTTTGCAATTGTTTTTGCATTGCTGCTCAACGAGATCAAAAATAAGAAATTTAAGTCTATCACACAGACCGTTTCCTATCTGCCGCATTTTTTAAGCTGGATTATTGTGTGTTCTCTTGTACAGACCATGCTTTCAACAGGAAGTGATGGTGTGGTCAACAATTTACTGATGGCCTTACACATAATAAAGGAGCCGATTCTCTTTCTCGGAGAGCAGAAGCTTTTCTGGTGGGTTACCACCTTTGCGAGTGTCTGGAAGGAAACCGGTTGGAATTCTATTATCTATATTGCTGCCATAACCGGAATTGATCAGGAGCTCTATGAGGCAGCTGAGCTTGACGGTGCAGGGAGATTTGGCAAAATGTGGCACGTTACCCTCCCCGGCATCCGGTCTACCATCGTTGTTCTGCTGATTATGAATCTGGGCTGGGCGCTCAATGCTGTTTTTGAGATTCCCTATATTCTGGGCGGCGGATTACTGACAGACGTTTCACAGACCATTGACCTGTTCGTCTTAAATTACGGAATGAAAATCGGAAACTACTCACTGGCAACCGCTGCCGGTATATTTAAGTCTGTTATTTCGCTTATTTTGGTATTTGGAACAAATCGTATTGCCAATAAACTGGGCGAGAATAGTCTGATGTAGGAGAAATAGGTTTATGAAAATAAGGAAATCAAGCTTAGAAAATATCATTTTTACAGTGATAAATACATGTATTATGCTGGCAACAATTGTCGTAATGCTCTATCCGTTCTGGAATACCATCGCAGTATCCTTTAACGATGCACAGGATACCCTGCGTGGTGGCATTACCTTCTTTCCGAGAATCTTTTCCACATATAGCTATGAGTACATCTTCAAGGATAAGCTGATCATAACAGCAGCCGTCAATTCGGTTCTGAGAACAGTGATCTCGACCGTGCTTGGCGTGGTTGTCGGCTCTCTTATCGCATACGTGCTATCCAGAAAGGAACTGGTTGGAAGAAAATTCTTTACCTCCTTCTTCCTGATTACCATGTATGTATCGGCCGGACTGATTCCGAGCTATTTCCTGATAAAAGATCTGGGACTTCTCAATCGGTTTGCCGTTTATATCCTTCCGGGAGTAATCAGTGTTTATAATATCATTGTCATCAAATCCTTTATGCAGGGCTTACCGGAATCTCTGACGGAGGCAGCCATGGTGGATGGAGCGGGACATTTCCGCTGCTACTGGCAGATTGTCATGCCCTGCTGTAAGCCGGTTCTTGCAACCATCGCATTATGGTGTGCCGTGGGTGCATGGAATCAATGGTTTGATACCTTTCTCTACGCCTCCGGTGCAGACCATCTCACAACACTTCAATACGAAATGATGAAGCTGTTATCCTCCTCCATGCAGGCTGGAAAGAGTGCGTCAAGTATGTACGGAGAAGCCGCCAAGAATGCCAATACTGTTACACCGGCATCCATGCGGGCCGCTATTACCGTAGTTGCATCCGTTCCCATTCTCGTGGTATACCCCTTTGTGCAGGGATATTTTGTAAAAGGAGTGACGCTCGGTGCGACCAAGGGATGATTGGTACGGAATATATTGTACTTGACAACTTAACGTTTGTTAGGTATAGTGTACTTAACAAACGTTAAGCGAGGAAATATTGTGTGAATAATAAAGAGAATATGCAAGCAGTGGCTCTCGATCTGTTCTCGAAAAGAGGTTATAGCGGCGTCTCTGTCAGAGATATCTGCGGAGAACTCGGACTTAAGGAAAGCGCCTTATACTATCATTTTAAAAATAAAGAAGAGCTATTGAATTCTCTATATGCTAAGGTAGATCAACTGGTGGAGGATATGCGTAATGCGTTTGATAACGCCTTTCAGATGACAACGCAGGTATCTACCCCGGCGATGCAAATGGTAGCCAAAAATTTCCTGCGGCAATATTTCTGTGATGCCTATGTATGTAAGCTCATCTCCATGCTTAATATCGAAAGAATGTCAGATGCATTGGCCGATAGAATGTATCTGAAGCTGGTGTATGACATGCCTTTGTCACAGTGTCTTGCTGTATTCTCAGCTATGCAGAAGAGAAAACTGGTTGCGGATATTTCGCCGGACTATCTGGCAAAGGATTATTTGAGCTTGATTCTTCACGTGTTTGACCGGTATGTGCTTGGGAAGGAAGACAAGCAGACGCAAATAGAAGCAGCATGCGAA
The DNA here is from genome assembly GCA_945643825.1 of uncultured Lachnospiraceae bacterium. GTDB lineage: Bacteria > Bacillota > Clostridia > Lachnospirales > Lachnospiraceae > UMGS2037. Next base: position 1,256 of record CALZEZ010000005.1, on the reverse strand, counting down.
GAGCTTGATAACCTCATAGAAATATTTTATGAAAGGATTGCCAGAGAGGGAACGAAGCATGCGGATCTATAAAAATGACAAAGTAAAAAGGCAGATTCTTGACAGCTATGATGTGTTACTCTCCGAGTGGGGAATTGACGTACTGCAAAGAGACGTAAAAGGGAGATATGGCACTACGCATGTGATTGAATTTGGTGATGTGAATAAGAAGCCGTTAGTGCTCTTTCATGGTGTGGGCGATGATTCGGCGCTTATGTGGATATACAATGCAAAGGCTCTTAGCGAACATTTTCATGTCTTTGCGGTTGATACGATAGGAGGTCCTGGGAAAAGTATACCGGGAGAAGGCTACAACAAAAACTTTCAGGATGTTTTATGGCTTGATGAGCTGTTAGATTCTCTCTGGTTAAAGGAAGTGCATATGCTGGGAGTATCCAATGGCGGATATCTGACACAGATGTATGCCATTATGAGACCCAATCGAGTGAGGAAGGGAATCAGCATGGCAGGCTCTATTCCAATCACCACCGGCAAAAGTGCGATGTCCACTATGATGAAGATATTCCTGCCCGAGGCACTCCTTCCGACAGATCAGAATGTGATTCGGTTGATTAAGAAGATGACTGGCGATAATTACAGTGCATTTACAGACAATGACGAAATATTCTCTCATTTCAAGCTTCTGATGGTGGGCTTTCGTCGTAATGCCATGCTTTATCACAAGGTGCAGTCTTTCGAGCGAGATGATATTGATGCGATTCGGGATAAATTCCTATACATTGCAGGCCGAAAGGATCCATTTATGAATCTGGGCGGCGGTGCACTTTTAGAGCAATATCACATGAACACCCTTTGGATCGACAACGCGGGACATGGGATTAATCATGAACGACCGGACATCGTTAACCAGGCGATTATCAACTACTTGGAGAAGAATAACGAATGAATAAAAGATATGCATCCTCCGGCATAGGAATAGTCATCCTGTATTTTCTATCTGTTGCAGCCTTTCTTGTAACCGGTAAATCGCTAGCACTCACCATCTGGGAGATCATGACCATAGTCAGTGCACCCGTTACACTCATCATACTGGTCCGGTTTTGCGACTGCGCAGCCACCTCAAGAGTGTACCGGGATCTGATGCTTACTTTCATGGCATGTGCATGCACACTGACCGGTGCGGCACATATTGTGAATATATCCGTAACACGCAGACTCCTTGCACAGGGAGCCGAGGTGCCGACTTATTTTCAAAT
>CALZEZ010000004.1 GCA_945643825.1 uncultured Lachnospiraceae bacterium | reverse complement strand
CCATCTGATCAACTACCGGATGTCCCGCTACAAGAGACACCACGACGAGAATGGCAAAATACACGCCTCCTGCAAGAAGCCCCCACAAAAACCTTCTTGACACTGCCTTTTTCCCGGCAATCACTCCCCCGAGCATACCGGCAAGCACATAAATCAGACAGATTCCACCCTGCACTGCTCCCTCCGGAATATGAAATCGATATACCAGTACTGTCAATAGCAACAGCAACAGAAAGGTAATCAGATATGCTCCCAGAATTGATTTCAAGACGGCACTAATCAGGATGTTCTCTCCTTTTCCCGCTTTCTTCTTCGTAATCATTCTTTTTCCTCGTCCCATTTCTTTTTACATGTATATTCCGTTTCTTCCGAAACTTGACAGTCAGATTCTCATATTGTATGATGTACAACAATATTATTAATTACGAATCACAATAAGGAGCGAAAAAAATTGGATACCATTGGTGTCATACAACTCATCATTCTAATTATCCTGTTGTTTTTATCAGGATTCTTTTCTTCTGCCGAAACTGCGCTTACCACTGTCAATCAGATTCGAATACGAAATCTTGTCGAAGAGGGCAACAAAAAGGCTTCCCGTGTCATCTCTATATACGAACAATACAGCAAAATGTTGAGTACTATTCTCATTGGGAATAATATTGTCAACATTTCGGCATCTGCTCTTACCACTACACTGACAATCCGATTGTTCGGAAATTATGCTGTCGGAATCGCAACCGGCATTCTCACTGCACTTGTATTGATCTTTGGTGAGATTGTTCCCAAGAACTGGGCATCCATCAATTCAGAGCGCTTATCACTTGCCTTCTCCGGTATCATACAGGCTCTGATGATTATATTGACTCCTGTCATCTATCTCGTAGAGGCAATTTCCAATATTTTCTTTCGGCTTTTAGGAATTGATCCGAATGATAGAAAGGAACCGATGACAGAGAGTGAGCTGCGCACCTATGTGGATGTCAGCCATGAGGATGGTGTGATTGAATCAGAAGAAAAGAAGATTATCTACAATGTCTTCGACTTCAGCGATGCCGTCGCAAAGGATATCATGATTCCGCGTGTCAACATGGTCAGTGCTGATATCAACAGCTCTTATAAAGAAGTATTTGAACTGTTTCGGGAATCAATGTACACCAGAATTCCCATCTATGAAAACCAGGAGGATCACATAGTCGGGCTGATCAACGTCAAGGATTTTCTCCTGGTAACCGACAAGCGCTCCTTTAGTTTAAAGGACAATCAGATTCTAAGGAAGCCCTACTTTACCTACGAATACAAAAAGACAGCCGACCTTCTTGATGAGCTTAGAAAGAAACGTCAGAATATCGTCTTCGTTCTGAACGAATATGGGGCTACCGTCGGAATGATAACTCTGGAGGATCTTTTAGAGGAAATTGTCGGTGAAATTCAGGATGAATATGATGAAGATGAAGCAGACCAGCTTCAGGAGATCACCGGTGAAGAAAGAACCTATAAGGTGAACGGTACCATGAAGCTAAGTGACATCAATGACAGGCTCGGAACAGAATTTGAATCTGAGGATTATGATTCCATCGGCGGATTGATCATCGAAGCCCTGGATCGTTTCCCAGAAAATATGGAAACTGTAACCTTGGACGATGAAACCATTCTGCAGGTTCTGCAGGTTCAAAACAACAGAATCGAGTGGGTTAAAATGACACTCCCGGAACCGGTTTATGAAAACAAGACTTCCCAAAACAAAGAAGAATCTAATGAGCCGGCTGCCACGCCGGACAGCAATAATACCGCAGAGGACTAATCCTCTGCGGTATTATATTTTGCGGCTTTACTTTCTTCATACCCGATGTCTACTGCCGGATAATTCCTCTTAAGACGCTCCAGACAGTCCGTCGTTCCATCCTTATGAATGATATATTCCAGCTGCCTCTTATCCCTGGTAACAAGAACCAGCTTATTTACGGTATAGGATGCGCTTCCTCTCTCCAACTGACCCATGCGGCGAAACGCCCATACCACCTCAGAATACGGAACATAGCCTCTCTTACAAAAACCAGCCGGATAGAAAAAGTAATGCTCTCCTACCCTTGCTTTGGCATAAGACCTTGCCTGTTTATACTCCTTAAGCAATTCCTCTTTATCTGCTTCCACACCAGTAACCGGAACAAATTTCATAGTTTACTCCTCTCGCTCTCTGATTGCAATACCAAGCTCTTCCAATTGCTTCTCATCGACCACGTTAGGCGCCTCACTCATCATATCCGATGCATCCTTTACCTTCGGGAACGCAATAACCTCGCGGATATTCTCTGCGCCGACAAGTAACATTACAAAACGATCCAGTCCGTATGCAAGTCCTGCATGAGGCGGCACTCCATACTGGAATGCACTTAACAGGAATCCAAACTGCTCCCATGCCTTTTCCTTCGTGAAGCCAAGAACCTCAAACATTTTTTCCTGAATATCATCCTGATGGATACGAACCGATCCACCTCCAAGCTCAACACCGTTTAAAACAATATCATACGCTTTTGCCCTGACTCTGCCGGGATCGGAATCAATATACTGCCAGTCCTCTTCCATCGGCATGGTAAAAGGATGATGCATCGCCATAAAACGATTCTCCTCCTCGCTCCACTCAAGAAGCGGGAACTCCACTACCCACAGGAAATTAAACTGCTTCGGATCATAGAGATTTAACTGTTTTCCAAGCTCCAAACGAAGCTGTCCCAGCACATTCCATACAATTGTATTCTTATCCGCTGCGAAGAGAAGCAGGTCACCCTTCTCACCATCCATCGCCCTCACCAAAGCATCTAACTGCTCCGGCGTCATAAACTTTGCAAAGGAGGATTTATAGGTTCCATCTTCCTCAATCGCCAGGTAGGCCAGCCCCTTTGCTCCACTACCCTTTGCCATATCCACCAGCGCATCAATCTTCTTACGCGGCATTGCTGCCTGCCCCTTGACATTGAGGCCACGAACAGAACCGCCGTTCTCAAGTGCTCCGGTAAATACACCGAATCCGCATCCTGCGACCACGTCCGATACGTCAACCAGCTCCATTCCAAAACGAGTGTCGGGTTTATCGGAGCCATACCGATTCATCGCATCGATCCATTTAATTCTGGAAAGCGGAAGCTTAACCTCCAAACCGATTGCTTCCCTACATACATGCTGAATCAGACGCTCATTGACCTCTAAGACATCCTCGACGTCGACAAAGGAAAGCTCCATATCCGCCTGTGTGAATTCCGGCTGACGATCCGCTCTGAGATCCTCATCTCGGAAGCACCTGGCAATCTGAAAATAGCGATCATATCCGGAGCACATAAGCAGCTGCTTGAAGAGCTGCGGGGACTGCGGAAGTGCATAGAAGTTTCCAGGATGCACGCGGCTTGGCACCAAATAGTCTCTTGCCCCCTCCGGTGTCGATTTACATAGAACCGGCGTCTCAATCTCAACAAACCCTTCCTTTGCCATAAAGGAACGCATCTCTGTCGCAATTTTGCTTCGCAGAAGAAGATTCTTCTGAATATCCGGTCTTCTTAAATCAAGATAACGATATTTCAGACGAATGTCCTCCTTCGTCTTGGAATCGGCTTCAATAGGAAATGGTGGTGTCTGTGCTTCAGCTAATATGCGTAAGCTTGTTGCACGCACCTCAATATTACCTGTTTTAAGATTCTCATTCACCGCACCGGATCGCTTTGTCACACATCCGACAACAGCAATTACATACTCACTTCGAAGCTTCTCTGCCTTGGCAAAGCTCTCCGCACCACAATCACTCTCTTCGAAAATAATCTGAAGAATGCCGGATCTGTCGCGTAAGTCTACAAATACAATTCCACCTTTATTTCTCTGTTTCTGTACCCATCCCATGACAGTGACCTGCTCACCCTCATTTGCAATGGACAATTCCGTGCATCTGTGCGTTCTCTTTAAGCCATTCATTGATTCTGCCATACTTATCACACTTTCCTCTACCCTACTTAAGTGGGTTCTTATAGATTTCTTCAAAATTAGAATAGCCACCGGCCTCTAACTGTTCCTTCTGAAACTTTTTATTCTTATTCATACGGGCAATCAGTACCTGTTTTCCCTCGGCACGCTCTTTCTGTGCCTCTGCAATAACCTCACACAATCTCTGTGTAGATAATCCCTTCTCTAACAGATATACCTTCTTTTCCTTGCTTCCGGGAACCTCAAAGCCATTCTCCATCAGCAAAAGGATGATTCTCTCAAACCCGATTGAAAATCCACAAGCCGGAACATCATTTCCCGTGAATTTTCCAACCATTTTGTCATAACGACCGCCACCGCCACATGCAATTCCAAGCTGAGGCATCGCAATTTCGAAAATGGTTCCTGTGTAATAGCTCATTCCACGAACCAGGGTCGGATCAAATACAATTTCAAAATTGGAGGTCTTTGTCGCGCTGACACTCGCCATAATCTCCTGAAGATTATCGGATACTTCAGTTGCAAGATAATCGCCCAATTCTTCAATCAGATATGTAATGCCATTCTCCGCCTTACTGATTCCCTCAAACAGAGCAAGATACCGGTCTACAGACTCCTTGGAAAAACCATTTTCCAAAAGTTCAGCCGCTACTCCCTCCATGCCAATTTTATCCATCTTGTCGAGCGTAATGAACACGCTGTCATACTGCTCCTCCGGGAAGCCGCTGTAAGAGGCCATTGCCTTTAGCATACGTCTGTCATTGATCTTAATCTGGAAATTCTCAAAGCCAAGCTTGCCGAGCGTTGTCGTTGTCGCAAGAATCAGCTCAATCTCCGCCAGATTAGATGGCTCTCCCAGGATATCAATATCGCACTGCATAAATTGGCGATAGCGCCCCTTCTGGGGTCTGTCAGCACGCCATACATTGCCCATTTGAAGAGCCTTAAACGGAGATGGAAGCTCACTTACATGATTCGAATAATAACGAACCAGAGGAACGGTCAGATCATATCTAAGACCTCCATCTACCAGATCCGCTTCCTCCTTCGCCTCATTAAGTTTGAGCTTTTCTCCTCTTTTTAAAATCTTAAAGATCAGCTTCTCATTATCTCCACCCTGCTTGCTTGTCAGATTTTCAATGTTCTCTACACAGGGTGTCTCAATGGAAGTGAATCCAAAGCTTGCATAGGTCTCCTTGATCACACGAATCACATAATCACGAATCTGCATCTCTGCAGGCATAATATCCTTCATTCCTGTGACAGGTTTCTTAGTTAGTGCCATAAAATAACCATGCCTTTCCTATTCTTCTTCATCCCGCTCCGGAATCGTTGCAATCACATCATCAATCTTCTTGGACATATTTACACCGTATGCAATCGATTGATCCATAATAAATCGAATTTCCGGAGTATTTCTCAGATTAATCCTCTTTGCAAGCTCTCTGCGTATATACCCCTCTGCAGACTGTAGCCCCTTTAAGGTATTCTGAATATCATCCTCATTGCCCAGAACGCTGATCCATGCCTTACAGGTCTTTAAATCCGGCGAAACTTCTACGGACACCACCGATGTCCACGGACTAATTCTGGGATCCTTGATCTCCCCGCGGATCAGGTTGGCAAGCTCTTTCTGAACTTCTCCATTGATCCGCGTATTTTTTACACTGTTCTTTCTCATTGACGAGGTACCTCTACCATAATATAAGCCTCAACGATATCAAGCTCCTTCATCTGGTCAAAATTCTCAAATACAAGACCACACTCGAAGCCTTCCTTTACTTCCTTCACGTCATCCTTGAAACGCTTTAAGGATGCAAGGGCACCCTCATAAATCTGCTCACCCTCACGCGTAATACGAATCTTGGCGCCACGCTCAAAATGACCATCCAGGATATAGGAACCGGCAATATTTCCGACTGCGGATGCCTTGAAGATCTGACGAACCTCGGCATGACCGATCACCTTTTCTTCAAAGACAGGATCTAACATACCCTTCATCGCCTGCTCCACATCCTCAATTGCCTGGTAAATAACCTTGTACAGACGTACATCGACGCCCTCTTTCTCTGCTGTTGTCTTTGCCGTCGCATCGGGTCTTACATTGAATCCGATGATGATTGCGTTGGATGCCGATGCCAGAGATACATCAGACTCATTGATTGCACCAACACCGCCATGGATACATTTGACAACAACTTCCTCGTTGGACAGCTTCATGAGACTCTGCTTAACAGCTTCCACACTACCCTGAACATCAGCCTTGACGATGAGATTAAGCTCCTTCAGATTACCTTCCTGAATCTGATTGAACAGGTCATCGAGAGACATCTTGGACTTGGTTTCCGCGAGCATTTTCTCCTTATTCTGTGCGATAAAGGTCTCTGCATAGGTTTTCGCCGTCTTATCGTTGTCATGTGCCAGAAATACCTCTCCGGCATTCGGAACATCAGAAAGACCAAGAATCTCTACCGGAGTAGAAGGTCCAGCCTCCTTTACACGTCTTCCCTTATCATCTATCATCGCACGAACCTTACCATGACTGGCTCCTGCTGAGATGAAATCGCCCACATGGAGCGTTCCTTTTTGTACCAGAACGGTCGCTACCGGTCCACGTCCCTTATCAAGTTCTGCTTCAATCACCATACCTCTCGCACGACGATTTACATTTGCCTTCAACTCCATGATTTCTGCTGTCAGAAGAATCGTTTCTAACAGATTTTCGATTCCCTCACCGGATTTTGCCGATACCGGAACAAACTCTGTAGATCCGCCCCAGTCAACCGGAATCAGTTCGTACTCTGTTAACTCCTGCTTCACCTTCTCTACATTCGCACTTGGTTTATCAATCTTATTAACCGCAACGATGATTTCCACACCGGCTGCCTTGGCATGACTGATTGCTTCTTTGGTCTGTGGCATCACACCATCGTCTGCAGCCACAACCAAAACTGCGATATCTGTTGAATTAGCTCCGCGCATACGCATTGCAGTAAACGCCTCATGACCGGGTGTATCCAGGAATGTTATGCTCTGTCCCTTTACATTTACGGTATATGCACCGATTGCCTGTGTGATACCACCAGCCTCTTTATCCGTTACATTCGTCTTACGAATTGCATCCAGAAGGGATGTCTTACCATGGTCAACATGACCCATTACACAGACTACAGGAGGTCTGGTTGTCATGGATTCTTCTGACTCTTCTTCCTCCTTCAGAAGCTCCTCAATCACATCTACCTTTTCTTCCTTCTCGCAGATAATATCATAATCAATCGCAATATTCTCTGCATCCTCAAAGCTAAGCTCTGAGTTTACGGTCACAATCTGTCCCTGTAAGAACAATTTCTTGATGATAACAGATGGCTGCATTTTCATCTTATCTGCCAGATCTTTGATAGTAAGAGTCTCAGGAACAACGATTACCTTAATCTGCTCCTCAGGTGCCTCCTCCTTCTTCTCCGGCTTGATGAAACGACCGGCTTTATTACTCTTTACCTTGCTGTTATCCTCTTCATAAATATGATCTTTTTTCGATCTCTTATCTTTTTCCTGATTATTCCGACGTTTCTGCTCATCTCTGGGCTTCTCATTCTGTATCGGGCTCTCTGCAGCAAAGCCTTTACCCGGTCCCGGCTTTCCGAATTTATTTCCCGGCCCTGCATTGCCTCTTTGAGGGCGGTCCTGATTGTTAAAAGGTCTGCCACCCTGGTTATTGCCACTGAAATTGCCTCTGCCGCCCTGATTATTGCCATTATTCTGACGAGGACCACGATCCTCTCTGGGAGGTCTTCCTTCCCGGTTAAAGGGGCGCTCAGACCGGTTTTGACCGTTGCCTCCCTGACCACCTTGCCCATATGACGTACCATTTCCTGCCGGCCTTACCGGAGGTGCTGTCCTTCCTGTAAAATTTGATGTTCTGGCATTTTCCGTCTGCTGCCTATCCTTAACGGGCTGCTGTACCGGCTGCGCTGTCTGCTGCACCGGCGTCTGCTGTACCGGTTTATTCTCGGCTCTCCTTGGCTGCTGCGGCGCTTTGCCATCATAATCCGAAGAAACCGGTGACGGTTTCACGCTGGAGCGAATCAACGGTCTTTGTAAGGGAGAATTCACACGGAAAGTATTCCCATTTCTACCATTATTATTCTGTCCATTGTTTTGCTGACCCTGAGGTCTGCGATTCTGATTATTTCCCTGTCCGTTTCCCATGGGACGCTGCTGTCCCTGAATCTTCGAGTTATTCGGGTTGCTGACAAAAATAATCTTCTTCTTTTTGGGCTTCTCTGCCGTAGCAGCATCACCCTTCGGACTCTGTTCCTTATTCGTCTCTGTCTTAGCCGTTTCCGCCTTGACAGTTGTTTCTTCTTTCGTCACTTCCTTAACCACTTCCTTACTCTCGTTATTCGAAGCTTTCCTGCCGAAATGATTTCTTACAAGAGTAACAGCATCCTCCTCCAATGAGGAATTGGCTGCCTTGGCCTCAATGCCCTTTTCCTGTAAGAATGCAAGAATTTCATTACTCTTTATATCAAACTCTTTTGCGATTTCATGTACTCTCATTTTCGCCACGCTCACTACCTCCATCTTATTTACAACTGTTCCATCATTGCTTTTGCAAATCCAGGATCTGTAATCGCAAGTGACGCCCTAGATTCTTTTCCCATTGCATGCCCCAGAACATCCTTCGTTCCCACGAAATAGATCGGCACTCTGTAATAGGAGCATTTATTAGAAAAAAGCTTTTTGGTATTATCCGATGCATCCTCTGCTACAAGGACCAGTTTTGCCTTTCCCTCTTTCACGGCTTTCTCCGTAGAAAATTCACCACTTACTACATTCCGTGATCTTGCAGCCAAGCCCAACAGAGAAAAAATCTTATTCTGCTTCAATCTCGTCAAACTCCTTTTCCAGTGTTTCATATACCTGCTCCGGAATACTCATCTTAAAGGATCGTTCCAGTCCCTTATTCTTTTTTGCTTTTTTCAGACATTCCTTGGAGAAACAAATATATGCGCCTCTCCCATTCTTCTTTCCTGTGGCATCTAAGACAATCTCTTCCTCCGCAGTCTTAAGAACCCTGAGCATCTCTTTCTTACTCTTCATCTCACCGCATCCGACACACTGTCTGAGCGGAACCTTCTTTGCAACCTGCTTTGCCATGGATCAACCCTCTTATTCTTCTGATTCCGATTCCTCCGTCTCGAACGCTTCATCCTCGATATACTCGTCCTCGACATACTCCCCGTCATCATACTCCTCATAATCATCCATATAGTCTTCGTAGCGGAATCCAGGTGCATCCTTCGCCTGTGTCTCACTCTTGATATCAATCTTATATCCAGTCAATCTTGCTGCCAGTCTTGCGTTCTGACCCTCTTTTCCGATTGCAAGAGAAAGCTGATAATCCGGAACTACTACCTTTGCTGTCTTCTCCTCAGGATCCGCAAACACTGCAACAATCTTTGCGGGAGACAATGCATTCTGAATTAAATTACCAGGGTTCTCATCCCAGTTGACGATATCGATTTTCTCACCTCGAAGCTCCTCAACGATTGCATTTACTCTTGCTCCATTCATGCCGACGCAGGCTCCAACAGCGTCAACGTTTGGATTGTTGGACCAAACAGCCAATTTGGTACGGCTTCCTGCTTCTCTGGCAATACTCTTGATCTCCACCGTTCCATCCTTGATTTCCGTAACCTCAGCCTCAAACAGGCGCTTTACTAACTCCGGGTGTGTACGGCTTACTAAGATACGTGGTCCTTTCGGAGTATTCTTTACCTCAAGAATATATACCTTAATTCGCTCGGTGGGTCTGAAGATTTCTCCCTTCACCTGCTCGTTTTCATTTAACATAGCATCTGCTTTACCCAGATTGAGGCTGATGTTCCTGCCTACGTATCTTTGAACGATACCGGTCACGACATCTTTTTCCTTTTCGTAATACTGATTGTAGATGACGCTTCTCTCTTCTTCTCTGATCTTCTGAAGAATAACGTTCTTGGCATTCTGTGTCGCAATTCTTCCAAATTCCTTGGATTTTACCTCCACATGGAGAATGTCACCAACCTTAGCCTTCTTAGAAACCGCCTGTGCATCCTCCAGACTGATCTGCAAGCAGGAATCCTCTACATCCTCGGCAGTCTCTACCACCTCTTTCTCCGCATAGCAGAGAAAATCACAGGTATCCCGATCGATCTCAACCTTAATGTTGTCGGATTTCCCAAAATGATTCTTACAAGCCGTAATCAGAGAATTCTCAATTGCTTCAAAGAGAGTCTCCTTGCTGATTTCCTTCTCTTTCTCTAGAATATCCAGTGCTTCCTTTAATTCCTTATTCATTTTCCTTTATCCTCCTACTTTAAAAGTCTAATGCCAGATGAACGGCAGCAACCGTATCTCTAGGAAAGCTACGCTGTTCACCATCCTGTTCCATTACAATTTTGTCTGAATCGAACGAGACAAGCACACCCTCAAATTCCTTGCACTTATCAATGGCCTTATAGGTCTTTAGAACAATCTTCTCACCGATGCTCTTCTCAAAATGCTTATCCTTTTTAAGCTGACGTCCCAGTCCCGGACTGCTCACTTCAAGAATATAGGATTCGTCAATGTAATCCTCCTCATCAAGTACATCTGACAGGGCGCGGCTTACATTCTCACAATCCAGAATGTTAACGCCATCCGGTTTGTCAATATACACCCTCAGATACCATTCCCCAGCTTCTTTGACAAATTCCACATCATAGATCTCGACCCCATACTTTTCAATAATCGGAGCAAGAAGCTGTTCTGTCTTTGTTTCATAGCTTTCTCTTTTTGACATTCAAACATCCTTTCTCAGCATCTTCTAATGACACAAAAAAAGCGGACTCGCAAGTCCACTATCATACTTAATCTATCACGTTTCTTATCAGAGTGCAAGCCCAAATATAAAAAAAGCACTGAAACTCACTTATTGTGAAAAGTTCTCAGTACTTTATCGGGTTGGGCTATTCTTATAAATAGTCGCAGCTGATAGGGGAATCGAACCCCTGTTTCCGCCGTGAGAGGGCGGCGTCTTAACCGCTTGACCAATCAGCCATTTCCGTGTTTGTCACACGCGACTTGTTTATATTACAACACCTTAATTCAAAATGCAACCCCTTTTTTCAATTTTTTTTATTTTTATTTTGATCACATGGAAAAATCAAACAGGCTGATCTGGTTTGATTCCGGAAGGTCTCCTAGAATTCCAAGATCTGCCATCAGGTCAACAATCGTCTTCGACGCCTTGCTTCGCTCCCTGAAATCATCCTTGGATAAAAACGGACCATCCTTGCAGGCTTCCACGATAGCATCTGCTGCCTTTTCCCCCAATCCGTCAATACTGGTTAGTGAAGGCATCAGCTTCCCATCAATGACCTGGAAGAGTCTGGACTGCACCTTAAACAAATCAATTGGCAGAAATTCAAAGCCTCTGGCATACATCTCCTGCACGATCAGCATATCTGACATACTGTCCTTATCCTTCGGTGATATGGTTCCATCCTTCTCCTTCTTTTTCAATTCCTCCATGGCCTCCATAAGATGCTGGGGTCCCTGACACATGCTCTCGTAGGAAAATGCTTTCGCCCGGATAGAGAAATACGCTGCATAATAGGCAAGCGGATAATAAATCTTACAATATGCGATTCTCCATGCCATCATAACGTACGCTGCCGCATGCGCTTTTGGGAACATGTACTTGATTTTCTTACAGGACCAGATATACCAGTCCGGCACCCCCTTTTCCGTCATAGCCGTTTCCCATTCCGGTTTTAGACCCTTTCCTTTTCGCACCGATTCCATGATTGTAAACGACAACGCCGGATCCACCCCCATCTGAATCAGATAGATCATGATATCGTCACGACAGCAGATTGCTGTTGAAATCGTTGCTTTCCCTTCCAATATCAGAGTCTGAGCATTTCCCAGCCATACATCCGTTCCGTGTCCGAGACCTGAGATTCGCACCAAATCAGAAAAGGCCTTGGGTTTTGTATCCAAAAGCATCTGAATAACAAAGGGCGTTCCAAACTCCGGAATACCAAGTGACCCCGTCTGCACTCCACCAATCTGCTCCGGTGTGATGCCAAGCGCAGATGTATTCTGAAACAAAGACATAACCTTCGGATCATCTAACGGAATCTGTACCGGATCAATCCCCGTCAGATCCTGCAGCATACGAATCATGGTCGGATCATCGTGTCCGAGAATATCAAGCTTTAGCAGGTTATGATCTATGGAATGGTAATCAAAATGAGTTGTGATAGTATCTGTCGTCATATCGTTTGCAGGATGCTGTACCGGTGTAAAAGAATTAATATCCTCACCTACCGGAAGTACCACGATACCCCCCGGATGCTGTCCGGTACTTCGGCGCACTCCGGTACATCCGCCTACAATACGGTTAATCTCACAGGTGCGTTTCTGCTGTCCCCGTTCCTCAAAATAATTCTTCACATAACCAAAAGCTGTTTTATCCGCCAGCGTCGCAATCGTCCCGGCACGGAAGGTCTGTCCGTATCCAAAAATAACCTCTGTATACTTATGCGCCTTACTCTGGTATTCTCCCGAAAAATTCAGGACAATCTCAGGCTCCTTGTCCCCTTTAAAGCCCAGGAATGTTTCAAATGGAATATCAAAGCCCTGTTTGTTAAGAGGAGTTCCACACACGGGACAATTTCGATCCGGCATGTCACAGCCCGCACCACCACCATACTTCTTCACCTCATCCGAGTCAAAGTCATACCAATGGCAATTCGGACATACATAATGTGGACTGAGCGAATTCACTTCTGTGATACCCGCCATATTGGCCACAAACGAAGAGCCGACAGAGCCCCGCGAACCAACCAGATATCCGTCCTCCACTGATTTCCACACAAGCTTCTGTGCTATGATATACATTACCGCAAAGCCATTGCTGATAATGGAGTGCAGCTCCTTCTCCAGTCTGTCCTCAACGATTTTGGGCAAATCCGGTCCATATACCTCATGAGCCTTGTCATAGCAGATCTTTGTCAAAATAGCATCGGAATCCGGAATAACGGGCGGACATTTATCGGGTCGCACAGGACTCATCACATCAATTGTGTCTGCAATCTTATTGGTGTTTGTGATAACGACCTCTTCAGCCTTCTCTCTGCCAAGATATTCGAACTCCTGAAGCATCTCCTCGGTTGTCCGCAGATAGAGTGGCGCCTGTTCATCAGAATCCGTAAAGCCCTTTCCCGCCATAATGATTCTACGGTACACTTCGTCTTCGGGATCCAGAAAATGCACATCACAGGTTGCCACTACCGGCTTATCAAACTGTTCGCCAAGCTCCACTACTCTGCGATTCAAATTCATGATATCTTCCATCGAATTCACGCTTTCAATCTTCTCAGAAGCAATCATGAACTTGTTGTTGCCAAGCGGCTGTATTTCCAGATAATCGTAGAAATTGACGATACGGGCAATCTGTGTCTCACTGGCTCCGTCTAACAGAGCACGATAGAGTTCTCCTGCCTCGCAGGCGCTTCCGAGCAGCAGCCCCTCTCTGTATTTTGCAAACAAACTCTTGGGAATGCGTGGCCGCTTATGATAATAGGTCAGATGAGATTCCGAAATCAAGCGATAAAGATTCATGCGTCCCACATTGTTCTGTGCCAGAATAATGGCATGATAGGTCGACATTTTCTTGATCAGCTCAGGATTTGATGCCCCCATTTCGTTTATCTTCTGGAAGGTATCTGCTCCCTCTTCAAGCAGCATGGGAACCATCTTAAGAAAAATCTCAGCAGTCGCTTCCGCATCGTCTACGGCACGATGATGATTCTCCAACGATACATTCAGGGTTTTTGCCACAGCGTCCAGCGTGTGCTTTGCCTGTGAGGGCAACAGCATTCTGGCGATTCCCACCGTGTCCACATATGTAAAGTCTGCATCAAGTCCAAGTTTTTTTGCATTCTCTATGATAAAGCTCATGTCAAAGCCGGCATTGTGTGCAACCAGAACACAGCCCTCACAAAAGCTCAAAAACTGTGGCAGTATCACATCAATCTGCGGCGAATCCATTACCATACTGTCATTGATGCCTGTCAATTTCTCGATACGATAAGGAATCGGTACATTCGGATTAACAAAAGTCGAAAAGCGGTCAAGGACCCCGCCGTCCTTTACCTTCACTGCACCAATCTCAATAATTCTGTTCTGAACAGGAGAAAAGCCGGTTGTTTCAATATCGAAGACCACATAGGTTTCATCCTGCAGACTCTGTCCCTTCTCATTCGTGACAATTTCTCTCAGGTCATCAACCAGATATGCCTCAACGCCATAAATAATCTTAAAGAAATCCTGTCTGTCGGGATTCGGATCACCAGCCTCCTTTCGTTTTGCCTTTTCCGCCTTCCAAAGATCATCCCAGACATGGTTGGCGTCCGGAAAGGACTGCACCACACCATGATCTGTGATCGCGATCGCAGGCATCCCCCATTTGTAAGCCCGTTTAACAATGTCCTTTGCCTCAGACACGCCATCCATGTCACTCATCTTGGTATGACAGTGTAACTCCACACGTTTTCGAAGGCTCGTGTCCTGACGCGAAACACGAAAATCCGGAATCTTCTTGATTCCGACAAGAGATCCAATCGTAAGTTCATGATCGAATTTATCAATCACGCTGATTCCCTGTAGCTTGATAAAGGCACCCTTTGGCGCGCCCTGCGTGATCTCTCCCACCTGGTCATTCCTCGCAAACAGCTTGACCTTAATGGTATCTGTATAATCGGTTACTTCAAACGTAAGAATGCTTTTCTCGTTGCGGATTTCTCTGATTTCAAGACTGAGAATCTGTCCTCGAATCGTTACTTCGCCTATTTCACCGATGATTTCATCGATCCGAATTGTTTCCCCATCAAAATCTCTGCCATAGATCACATCCGGGTTATCTGATTTTTTAACCGGACGGCGGTATTCCTCCTTTTGCGGACGATTTCCCTCCTCCTTTTTCTTCTCCTCAGACTGCTTCTCCGCTTTCTCTGCAGGTGTCTGGGAGATCCGCTCGATAATCTCATCGACCTGCCGTTTAATCCATAGCTCCTCTTCTTCCCGGCTGGTTTCCTTCGGTTCCCTGTATTCCTCTTTAATCACCACATCCAGACCACATCTGTCGCCTATGATTTTCTCCAGGATTCGAACCAGCTCCGGCATCTTCTCCCTGGCAAGTACAGTATCCTCAACGTTCAGACACATCGTCTTCTCGTCCGGATAGGAAATCTGCGCCTTGCGCAGAATATTATGCAGGATATGATCGTATTCACGAATCTCAAACAGAATGCTGTCAAGATAGGCATCCATCAGCTTCGGAACATTATACTGTGCCGACAGCCTGTATTGCTCATACATTTTGACCTGCATGGAAAATTGAGACAGTATCTGCTTCTCAATCTGTCTCTCGACGGCAAATACTGTCTCCTTGGGAATCAATCGTTCGCTATAGATATATATTCTCAGATAATCCTTCTTCTTCGCAGACACTACCCTTGTCACTTCCACCGGCTCGAAATATTCCTGCTGTTGCTTTGAAAGCTTTAAGGTTGGAAACGTGTCCAAAAATTTTTTCGTCATTGCCAATGCTCTAACTCCTCCCGCAGTGCGGACAAAAGCTGATTTTCCGGTACCTTACGGATAATCTCTCCCTTCTTGATCAGAAGACCTTCTCCGATTCCTCCTGCAATTCCCAGATCAGCTTCCTTCGCCTCTCCAGGTCCATTTACAACGCACCCCATAACTGCAACCTTAATATCTAGCGGATAGTCTGCTACCATCGCTTCCACCTGATTCGCAAGTCCGATCAGGTCTATCTGGGTTCTGCCACAGGTAGGGCAGGATACAACCTCCACGCCACCCCCTCGCAGCTTCAGAGTGCGCAGGATCAATTTCGCTGACTTGATTTCCTCCACCGGATCCCCCGTCAGGGAGACACGAATGGTATTCCCGATTCCCTGTCCCAGAATCAGACCCAACCCTATAGCAGATTTAATATTACCACTCTGAATGGTTCCGGCTTCCGTAATACCGACATGCAACGGATAAGGTGTCTTATCTGCAAGAAGCTCATGCGCCTCCACGCACATTAAGACATCCGAGGATTTGATGCTGATAACCAGATTCCGATAGTCCATCTCCTCGATCATGTGCACCTTATCAAGTGCACTTTCTACAATCCCCTGTGCTGTCACACCATGGTACTTCTCCACCAGTTCCTTTTCCAAAGAACCGGAATTAACACCTACACGTATCGGAATCTGTCTCTTTTTTGCGACGTCAACTACCGCAGAAAGCTTCTCCCGCGATCCGATGTTGCCGGGATTAATGCGGATCTTATCTGCCCCATTCTCCATTGCAGCAATTGCCATCCTATAGTCAAAATGAATATCTGCCACAAGTGGAATCGAAATCTGTTTCTTAATCTTGCCAATCGCTTCAGCCGCTTCAAGGGTCGGCACGGTACAGCGCACAATCTCACATCCTGCCTTTTCCAGTCGGTGAATCTGCTCCACTGTCGCTTTTACATCCTCTGTCTTTGTATTTGTCATCGACTGAATCAGAATCGGATTATGCCCGCCGATAACGCGATCTCCAATCCGAATTTCCATTGTATTCTCCCGAAC
>CALZEZ010000003.1 GCA_945643825.1 uncultured Lachnospiraceae bacterium | reverse complement strand
CTTCGGGAAGTGGTGAGGAAGCGGTTCCTGTTGAAGAGAGTGCAACCGAGACTGCACTATTCTTTATTGACCTAAACTACCCCCATCAAACAGATTTAGCTCCTGCTAGTCTCGAATCTGTAAATATCCTTGTCCATCCAGAACAATATGAAGAAAGCCAAACCGAGGCATCGTATTATTTTGATTCCGAATTCCCAGAAGATGCCAGCCTTCTGAATAGCTTTGTCTATGAATTTGACCAGAAATATATTGAGCCCCGTAAGTCTGATATTAATCAGTATTATCTGGAAAACAGGGACACCCATCTGACAGAGGGAAACAGCGAATTGCTACTCACAGATGCGACAAGCTGGTTTCCAGAAACTATCGAGCTTCCAGGAGAAGAAAGAACCTATACCTGTCACATCAGTCGTGTAGAGCTTAGAATTTGTCCTCATTTTATGGACAAGGAGAGCATAAAGGATCCAAGTACTCTCCCGCCTTCCTATTTTGAGCATGAGGGGTATATTGGGTACATCGGTGCTCTCAGATTCTGGTTCTATGGAACCATGGAATAAGCTTTCTCAATTTCGTCAAAGTAGGCATCGATTCCGTTGGCGATGCCTTCCGCGATTTTGTCCTGGTACGCATCCGTTGCCATGAGTCTGTCTTCCCTGGGATTGGTCATAAAGCCCATCTCGACAATGGTAACCGGAACCTGCGCCCAGTTGACGCCACTCATCGTGTCTGTCTCCCACACGCGCTGTCTTTTGCATCCGGTGGCATCTACCATCGCATCCAACACATGAGTGGACAGCGCTTTGCTCTGCTCATACAGCTCCCCATTGTAGGGATTTTTCGCCGTCTGGCAGATCGTCATGGCTCCGCGAATCGAAGCATTCTCGGAGCCATTGGCATGTATCCGGATAAATGCGTCTGCCTGTGCCTCGTTTGCAATCTGTGCCCGCTCGGCATTACTGATATCCACGTCGTTCGTCGTTCTGACCATGATCACCGTATATCCACGGTCCTCCAACAGCGTCTGCAGCTTGAGTGCCACGCTTAAGTTGAGCTCATATTCGTACAGGCGTGTCACGCAGCCCCTGGTGCCGCCTGTGACCTTTGCCTTTTTCTGCTTCGCTCCGGGGCCTATGGGTTCCTTCTTATTATTTGCCTTGCTCTGGTGACCTGCGTCAATGACGACCACGAGGCTGTCCTGCTCTTCCTCGTTTTCCTGCCCGGAGACGGTCGCAAACTCGGCGGTGGTCTGGTCTTCTGCTGTCACTGGTTTCGGCTGGTCGGGAAGCGGCTGCGATGTAACCCGGTTTGGCTGGCCGGGAAGTATCTGCGATGTAATCTGATTTGGCGTTGTCTCGGCTTGTACCTGGTCCGGGCAGATGCCGGCCGCGATGAATGTGAGGAGCGCTGCTCCTGCAATCGATGCAGTTATGTTATGTCTTATTTTTCCCATATGAATGCTCCATTCCTGAGTGACTCTGTCGAAGTGATGGCGTTTCTCCTGCTATTTTTCAAGAAATTTCGGGTCAAGCAGAAAATCATAGATGTTGACAATATAGATTCCATACTCGTCATAGTGTGGCTGAACTATATCCTTGGTAATAATAATTTTCTTAAAGGAATCATCAATCTTTCTAAATGGTCTTATCTCCTGAGTCCGTTTCGCTTCATCCGGCAAGGAGTAAGCCGATTGAATATAATATCTTGCTGAACCAAGGTTACACACGAAATCAACTTCCAGCTGCTTTCGAGTTACTTTTCCTTCGGTATCTTTTTCTGCGATAGGTACAATACCTACATCTACGCTGTAGCCTCTCATGCAAAGTTCATTGTAAATCACATTTTCCATAGTGTGAGTCTGCTCAAGCTGGCGGAAGTTGATTCTGGCATTGCGAAGGCCCAGATCAGAGAAATAATACTTCTTTGGAGTTTCAATGTATGCTTTTCCCTTGATATCATAACGCTGTGCAGACTCAATCAGAAAGGAATCCTCAAAATAATTAAGATATTTCTTTATGGTAGCAGAAGTAATTTTTGACTTCTTCATAGTCTTAAAAGTATTTCTCAATTTCTCGGGATTGGTCAGTGAACCGATGGCAGAGGATAGGATATTCAGGAGGTCTTCCAGTTCTCCAATATTCTTTACGCGATTACGCTTGGTAATATCTCGAATATAGATCTCATTGAATAAATTCTGTAGTGTCAAAGACTTGTCACCGGCTTCTTCCCGCAGAACAACCATAGGAATGCCACCATAGAGCATATACTCGGACAATCCCATATATTTATCCCCTTGATACACAGACATGAATTCAGCAAAACTCAGGGGATACATATGCACTTCATCACCACGGCCTGCGAACTCGGTGGCAATATCCTTGGACAAGAGTTTTGCATTACTCCCGGTCACATACACATCCATATTTTCTTTCCGCAGATAACTATTCAGAACTGCTTCGAAACAGTCCAGCATCTGAATTTCATCCAGCAGCAGATAATACATTCCATCGTCGGTGACCTTGGAACGGATATACGCCATGAATTTTTCCGGATCAACGCCACGCTTTTCCTTTTCCATCTGAATTAGGTTTTCGCCAATCAGATAAAGATCATCTGCCGAGTCAAAAGCGAAACGAATAATATGGTCAGCTTCAATGCCGGACTCTAACAGGTTGTGATAGAAAAGATTGTTCAGCAGATACGACTTACCGCATCTGCGAATACCGGTAATCACCTTGATTAAGCCATTATTCTTTCTTTTTACTAATTTCTCTAAATAGAAGTCTCTTCGAATATTCATATCTCAAGCCTCTAACAATAGATTTTTGCAACCAGTAACACTTTTCTATTCCATTATAGCTAAGTGACTGTAGCAAATCAACCTGCTTCTCGCATTTTGCGATAGATTTTTGCAACCCTAATCTGCGGGAAGCGTCTTTTGACAATGATATTTTGCGTCGCTGTTATGTAAACCATTTCGCACTCTTTTCCTTTTTTCTCAAAAAATGTCCCAGTAAATCCGCACCTTTTCTAGGATTTACAAAAAAAATCCCAGTAAAATCGAAAATTACTGGGACTTTTTTCCTTTTATCATTGATTTAGTGCGGATTTACTGGGACGAAATATGATTTTTATTCCGATTCGTCTGAAATGCATATGAACTTCATCGCCACACATTTCCTTTCCAGTATACTAACAATGAGCCGATTTTTTCTCGTAAGTAATTTCATCCACAAACCATCCTATCGTCAAACTGCTATCTCTCATTATAAACGATTTGTGCGATCTGTTCTAGGAAAGTTTCTCCAAAACAGAGGTTCCGATCGTGCCCTCGGGCATCGGTATGCCGAAATTGTCCGCTATCGTAGCACCGATCACGGCAAAGGTATCGGTCTGTGGTAAGGGACCGGACTGCTTCATGGATGGAGAATAGGCTAAGAAAGGAACATATTCTCTGGTATGGTCAGTTCCTGTGTAGGTGGGGTCATTGCCGTGGTCTGCCGTGAGAATAAGCAGATCATCCTCGTGCAGTTCTCTTAATAGATTGCCGAGTCCCACATCAAACTTCTCAATCTCCTGTGCGTAGCCCTTCGGGTCTCTGCGATGTCCCCACTGCGCATCAAAATCAACCAGATTCGTAAAGCATAAGCCATGGAAATCCGTCTTTGCGATCTCAACCGTCTGCTCCATTCCGTGAACAGAGGATTTGGAGCGGTTGCTCTGCGTGATGCCTTCTCCGACAAAGATATCGTTGATCTTGCCGACAGAGATCACATCAAGACCTGCATCCTTCAGAGCGTTTAGTGCTGTAGGACCAAACGGCTTAAGGGCATAGTCGTGGCGATTGCTGGTGCGGACAAATTCTCCCTTTTTCTTGCCGACATAAGGTCTTGCGATTACGCGTCCGACCTTCCATTCATCCTTCATCGTAATCTCTCTGGCTATCTCACAGCAGCGGTAGAGGTTCTGCAGGTCAAACGTCTCTTCGTTACCGCAAATCTGTAGTACCGAGTCTGCAGAGGTATAGACGATCATGGAGCCGTCGCGGATTTCCTGCTCACCGAGCTCGTCAAGAATTGCTGTTCCGCTTGCACTTTTATTGCCGATGACCTTCTTGCCACAGCGTCTCTCAAGCTCCGCGATCAGCTCCGGCGGAAATCCTGTATCGGTAAAGGTTTGAAAGGGCTTCTCGACAAGCAGTCCCATCATCTCCCAGTGGCCTGTCATCGTATCCTTACCGCAGCTTGCCTCTGCCATGCGCATATAGTGCCCTTTTGTTTCCAGCTCCGACTCCATTCCTGCTGCCGGGTGGAGCTTGAGCATTCCCAGACGATTTAAGTTCGGAATATGAAGCGGTCCTGCCGCCTCCACGATATGTCCGAAGGTATCCACTCCGTGGTCACCAAAGCTCTCACTGTCCGGCATGGCGCCGATTCCCAGCGAATCCAACACAACGACAAATACTCTGCGATAACGTTCCATACGGCATCTCTCCTTGAACTAATCCTTATTTTCACTTCCCTCGAAGAAACGATTCAGCTTCTCAAGGCAGCTTATTAACGCCTTCATCTCGTCCTCATCTAATCCCTTCACTGCTGATTTTATCATAGCTTTGTGAAAATCTCTATGGTGAAAAAAAGCACTTCGTCCTTTTTCTGTCAAGGTTACCAGAACGACCCTCTTATCCTCTGTGCTGCGTTCTCTAACAAGATACCCTTTTTTCTCAAGACTATTCATGTTGACCGTCAGTGTGCCGACAGTAACAGAAAGCATCTTTGCAATGGCAGACATGCTTCTGGGCTCTCCGATTCCGATTGCTTCGATGATGTGCATGTCATTGTTGGTGATGTCCTTAAACTGTTCCGTGATGACTGCCTTGCTCTCGGTATCCATCACGCGGTTGAACAGGTTTACCAAAAGGGCATTCAGCATGATATTATTATTCTTGCCCATATTTTCCTCTCATCATTCCTTCTACCAGATCATAGTGCAAGCTCCGTAGGTTAAGCCTGCGCCAAAGCCGGACAGCACCAGCTTGTTTCCTTTTTCTATCTTACCACTTTTTACAAGCTCATCCAACAGAATCGGAATCGCTGCCGAGGAGGTATTCCCAACCTTTGTCACATTGACCGGGAAATGCTCCATGCCAATCTTTAACCGTTTGGAGATGGACTCGATGATTCGCAGGTTTGCCTGATGAAGTACGAAGAAATCCACATCCGTAACTTCCCAACCGGCTTTCTCTATCGCCTCTTCTATGCAGAGCGGCACCTGTTTGGTGGCAAAGCGGTAGACCTCTCTGCCGTCCATTGTGACATATTCTCCGCTTCGCACGGCACAGGAGAGAACATCTCCTTTGGTTCCGTCACTTCCCTGCACCATGCTGCAAAGTCCATGTCCCGGTTCGGTCGCACCCTCTACATAGACGGCACCCGCCCCATCACCAAACAAAATACAGGTGGAGCGGTCATTCCAGTCTATTATTTTGGATAAAACCTCGCTTCCGATGACGAGTGCATTGCGGTACAGTCCTGTTGTGAGGTAGGCATAGGCTGTCTCTAAAGCAAAGAGAAAGCCGGAGCATGCCGCATTTAAGTCAAAGGCGACCGCCCGGTTCGCTCCGAGGATGCTCTGCACCTGGCAGGCGCAGCACGGAAGAAGCTTCTCGGGAGAGCAGGTTGCAAGCAGAATCAGATCAACATCTGCGGGGGTCTTTCCGGCTGCCGCGAGTGCCTCTTTTGCAGCCTTTGCTGCCAGAGAAGCAACGGTATCCTGATCCGAAATGTGCCTCTGCTCAATTCCGGTTCGCTCTCTGATCCATTCGTCGGATGTTTCCACCATATTTTCAAGATTCGCATTCGTAAGCACTCTTTCCGGAAGAGCACTTCCTGTTCCTGCTATCTGAATCGTCATCGTCTAAATTCCTCCATTATATCTGCTACTCTTTCAATCTTCGTCGCGCGGTAGGCATTGCTGCCGCAGAATAAAAGGCCTTCGTCACATCTGCCCTCCACGGCACTTATCAGGGCATCTGTGATACAGTACGGTGTCGTGGCAGGATTGCAGGTGGTGATGCAGCCCTTGCAGGTGCTGACCACGCGTTCTCCGCTCCCGACTCTGTCTAAAAAGGCATTGCGGATTGCTCTGCCCGGCATTCCCACCGGGCTCTTTACTATAACAATATCTTCCTTACAAGCATCCAGGTAGGCTTTTTTGTAATTTGGATGTGCATCGCACTCCTCGGTTGTCACGAAGCGTGTCGCCACCTGCACCCCGGCTGCTCCCATGGCAAGATAGTGATCCAGATCCTCCCCGGTGTAAACGCCGCCTGCCACGATGACAGGAATCTCCTGCTTTGACGCCAGGGCAATGATTTCCTGAATGCACTGATCATAGATCTCGGGAATGAAACGCTCCAGCTCTTCCATGCTAAAGCCCAGGTGTCCACCCGCCATCGGTCCTTCCACGACAACGGCATCCGGCTTTCTGTTATAGTGTCCCTGCCAATAGCGCAGAATAACCTTTAGCGCACGCGCACTTGACACAATCGGAACAAGCTTACAGCTGCTGCCCTGTGTCAGCCCCGGCAGCTCCATGGGAAGCCCGGCACCGGATATGATCAAGTCCGCGCCCGCCTCCACGGCTGCCTTTACATAGCGCTCATAGTCCTTCGTAACGACCATGATATTGACACCGATCACTCCAGTCGGAGCGATCTGTCTTGCTTTTTTTATTTCTTCCCCGATTGCCGCAAGGTTACAGGCGGTGGGATTTTTCCGATAATCAGGGTCACGATACCCGATCTGGGCGGTGGAGATGATTCCGACACCACCAGCTGCTGTCACGGCCCCGGCTAACCCCGAAAGGCTGACTCCGACTCCCATGCCTCCCTGTATGACAGGGATTTCACACTCTAAATCACCGATTCTCATTGTAATCCTCATTTCAAAGCGACTTTGCCGCGAAGATGCGGCGAAAAGTCTTACTAGAAGGCGCGGAATCTCTCATAGCGCTCCTTTGCGAGCTGTTCCCCGCTCTTTCCATTCTGCTTCATTAAAAAGATGCGGATGCGCTCCTTCATATATCTTCCGATTGCTTCCTCGGTCTTCTCACCGGCACCGCCAAACTCCGGGATGATCTCCTCGATCACGCCCAGTCGCTTTAGGTCTGCCGCTGTGATGTTCATCACTTCACTTGCCTCTTTTGCTCTTGCCGAATCCTTCCAGAGAATCGAAGCAAAGCCCTCGGGAGAGAGAATGGAGTAGGTTGCATTCTCTAACATCCAGACTTCGTTGCCCACAGCAGTTGCGAGTGCACCGCCGCTTCCGCCTTCTCCAATCAGAATGCACAGCACCGGAACCTTCAAATCCGACATTTCAAGCAGGTTTCTGGCAATCGCTTCGCCCTGTCCGCGCTCCTCTGCCTCGATTCCGCAGAAGGCTCCGGAGGTATTGACGAAGCTGACAATAGGACGTCCAAACTTCTCCGCCTGCTTCATCAGGCGAAGCGCCTTACGATAGCCCTCGGGCTTGGGCATGCCGAAGTTTCTCATCTGACATTCCTTCATCGTCTTGCCCTTGATGTCTGCAATCACGGTCACAGGCTGTCCGTCCAGCATGCCGATACCGCCGATGATCGCCGGGTCATCTGCAAACAGTCTGTCCCCGTGTGCCTCAACAAAGCTGTCAAAAATATGATTCATATAATCGAGTGCAGACGGGCGTTCCACCTGTCTGACTGCCTTTACCTTTTCCCATGCGGAGCGAAGAGGTGCCTTCATCGCCTGTTCCTTTAGAACCTCATCCAGCATGAAAGGATTCTGATCCTCCTTAAAATCAGCCCAGCTGCCGTCACCGGTGGACTGGTGCGTCTTGATCAGAAAATAAATGGTTTTCTTTAAATTCTTTCGTTCTACGATCCCGTCTACAAAGCCGTGCTCTAACAGAAACTCAGCGGTCTGGAAGCCCTCCGGGAGGTCCTGTCCGATCGTCTGCTTGATGACTCTGGGACCTGCAAAGCCAATGAGAGCACCGGGCTCTGCCATGATGACATCGCCTAACATGGCGAAGCTTGCTGTGACGCCGCCAGTCGTGGGGTCTGTCAGAATCGTGCTGTACAAAAGTCCTGCCTCGCCATGACGCTTGATCGCAGCAGAGGTCTTTGCCATCTGCATCAGGGATATGATTCCCTCCTGCATGCGAGCGCCGCCAGAGCAGCAAAACAAAAATACCGGAAGCTTCTCTTCTGTCGCGCGTTCGATTGCTGCCGTCACCTTTTCTCCAAGCGCATGTCCCATGCTCGCCATCATGAACCTGGAGTCACAGACACCAAGTACAATCGGCTCCCCAAATACGGTGCATTTTCCAACGGTAAATGCCTCATTTAATCCGGTTTTCTCTCTTGCCGCCGCAAGCTTCTCTTCATACCCTTTATAATCCAAAGGGTTGCTCACCGGCATGTCCGTAAACCATTCCTCAAAGCTGCCCGGATCGGCTACCATGCGGATGCGGTTATTGGTCTTAACGCGAAAATATCCCTCGCACTCGTAACAGATATATTTGCGTTTGACTACGCGTTTCTTATTGACAAGTTTTCCACACTTGGGGCATTTCACTGTGGGATTTTCCACCGGAGCTGCCTCTGTGGAAGGATTTTCTTCTTTCTCTAAAAGATGTTCCTCCGTCTTGTTATGCAGATTGGAGGGAAAACGCCTTGTAATACTCTGCCATCGCTTTTCCAAAATAACATCTCCTTTATTGTCCGATTGCAAAGGTCAGCTCCGCCTTTGCCACTAATTTGCCATCCACATAGGCTTCTGCCTCGCCCATTCCGATGGGGCCTTTGCATTTGATAATCTTCGTCTCGAGCATCAGAACATCACCGGGTAGTACCTTTTGCTTAAATTTTGCCTTATCGATTCCGACAAAATAGGCTGTTTTGCCCTTCCACTGCTCCAGTCCGAGAAGTGCAACGGCACCGACCTGCGCCATCGCCTCGATGATCAGCACGCCCGGCATGACCGGATTGCCCGGAAAATGTCCTGCAAAGTAGGGCTCATTAAAGCTTACGCATTTTTTGCCAAGTGCTCTGACACCGGGATCCAGCTCTTCAATCGTGTCGATTAAGAGAAACGGGGTTCTGTGTGGAATGATTTCCATGATTTCCTTTGTTGTATAAACTGACATGGCAATCTCCTCTACTCGCTATATTTTTTTACAAGAATACTTGCATTGTGTCCGCCAAAGCCCAGGGAATTGGAGAGAGCGTAGGTGAAATCCTCGCGGTAAGCCTCTTTGCAGTAATTTAAGTCCAGCTCCTCCTCGGATTTCTCCAGTCCTACGGTTTTATGAATAAAGCCCTCATTCAGCTGCTTGACACAGGTGATGAATTCCACTGCACCAGCGGCACCAAGGAGGTGTCCGATCATGGACTTGGTGGAGTTGATCTTCATGTCATACGCATGCTCGCCAAATGCTAGTTTAATCGCTCTGGTTTCAAATAAATCGTTGTGGTGAGTGCTTGTTCCGTGTGCATTGATGTAGGTGATCTCATCCGGAGCTGCCCCCGCATCCTCCACGGCATTTAGCATGGCTCTCGCCGCTCCGGCACCATCCTCCGCAGGGGAGGTGATATGATAGGCATCGGAAGAACATCCGTAGCCCAGAACCTCCGCATAAATGTGTGCGCCGCGTTTCTTCGCATGCTCCAGTTCTTCCAGAACAACAACCCCTGCTCCTTCTCCCATTACAAAGCCGCTTCTCTCCTCATCAAAGGGAATCGAGCAGCGCTTGGGGTCGTCGCTGTCTGTTAACGCAGTTAATGCTGCAAAGCCTGCGATTCCGATCGGTGTGATGCTGCTTTCGGTTCCGCCGGCTATCATCACATCGGCATCGCCGTACTGGATCGAGCGGAATGCCTCTCCGATCGAGTTGGTTCCGGTTGCACAGGCGGTTACGACGTTTATGTTTTTGCCTTTTAATCCAAACATGATGCTGACATTGCCTGCTGCCATGTTGGAGATCATCATGGGCACTAAAAGAGGACCTACTCGTCCCGGTCCCTTCTCCAATAATCGGATGTGTTCCCTCTCCATTGCCTGAAGGCTTCCGATTCCGCTTCCTACAGCACAGCCGACGCGGTACGGATCTTCCTTCTCCATGTCGAGCCCGGCATCCTCCATTGCTTCCTTGGTAGCTGCAACTGCAAACTGGGAGAACTGTTCCATTCTTCTGGCAGCCTTCTTGTCCATATAGAGGGTGGGGTCAAAATCCTTGACCTCAGCTGCAAGCTTGCATTTATATTCGGATGCATCGAAGGTCGTAATCGGTGCAAAGCCGATCTGCTCGTTCACGATCCCATTCCAAAACGCATCTACGCCGGTTCCGATCGGTGTCACAGCACCCATACCGGTCACTACCACTCTTCTCATATTGCCATACCTCCGTCTACACAAATCACCTGACCGGTGATGTAATCTCCACTCTCATCTGCCAAAAAAGCAACGACCTGAGCGATATCCTCGGGCTTTCCCATTTTTCCCAGTGGAATCATCCCAAGTGCCGCCTGCTTTGCGCTATCTGGCATCTTCTCCGTCATGTCTGTCTCGATAAATACGGGTGCTAATGAATTTACACAGATTACTCTGATTGCGAGCTCTCTTGCAACGCTCTTGGTCAGTCCGATGAGTCCTGCCTTGGATGCTGAATAGTTCGCCTGCCCGGCGTTACCCATTACCCCGCTCACGGAAGAGATGTTGATGATCTTGCCGCTTCTCTGTTTGAGAAAGGAGCGGGAAAAATGGTGAATCAGGTTAAAGGAACCCTTTAAATTGGTGTTTAGCACCGCATCATAATCCTGCTCGGACATCTTCATAATCAGATTATCCTTCGTGATACCGGCATTGTTGACTAAGATGTCGAGTCTGCCGTAATCAGCCAGCACCTTGGCAGCAAGCTCACCGCAGGCGGCAAAGTCACTGACATCGCACTGTATGGCAACGCCGTCGCCTCCTGCACTCTTAATTTCTTCTACGGTCTGATTTGCTCTATCCACAGAACCGGCATAGTTTACAATCACAAAGGCGCCCTGCTCGGCCAGCTTCTTAGCAATTGCTTTACCGATTCCTCTTGCCCCACCGGTTACTAGTGCTATTTTTCCGCTTAGCATGTTGTGACCTCCATTATCTTCTCGAGATCCTCGACTGTTTCGATATTGTAGGTCTTGATTTCCTTATCGATCTTGCGGTTAAAGCCGGTCAGTGTCTTGCCCGGTCCGATCTCGATAAAGGTGTCGACGCCCTCTGCGCGCATCGTCTCGATGCACTGTTGCCATCTGACTGAGGCACATACCTGTTTTGACAGAAGCTCCTTGACCCGGTCTGCCTTTGTCACCATGGTTGCCTCCACGTTGCAGGCGTAGGGAATGACAGGATCCTTCACCGTGATACCTGCAAGCTCTGCTGCCAGTTTTTCGCCCGCCTGTGCCAAAAGAGCACTGTGGAAGGGGCCACTCACCTTAAGCGGGATGCACTTTCTTGCGCCCGCCTCTTTCAGTGCTTCCATTGCCCTCTCCACCGCAGCCTGTTCCCCGGTGATGACGATCTGTCCGGGACAGTTGTAGTTGGCAATCGAGACGATTCCGTCTGTCTCTTCGCAGATTTTCTCGATTACTGTCGCATCCATACCGAGCACTGCTGTCATGGCACCGCCTACCGGATATGCCTCCTGCATGTAGATTCCTCTTTTGCGGATCAGGGCAAAGAGATCCACCAGCTCCATAACTTCGCTGGCTGCAAGTGCCCCGTATTCGCCAAGGCTGAGTCCTGCTGCGCAGTCCGCCTTAAGTCCCTTCTGCTCAGCCACCTTAAGAATCGCAACCTCTGTTGTGAGCATGGCAAGCTGCGTGTACTCTGTGATATTGATATCCTCATTTTCTTCAAAGCAGAGCTTTGCCACGTCAATTCCTGTTACCTTTGATGCAAGCTCAAAGACCTCTTTTGCAACGGGGTACTGTTCATAGAAATCCTTGCCCATGCCGACATATTGTGCTCCCTGTCCGGGGAAAATAAATGCTGTTTTACTCATTTTCTAAACACCTTTTCACATCAGGCTTTCTGCCTGTTCCATAATCTGTCTGATAATCTCCTCGCAGGAGAGCTCTTCCTTGATAAGACCTGCAATCTGACCTGCCATCAGGGTTCCGTTTACCACATCGCCCTCTATGACTGCTTTTCTGAGTGATCCTAAGGTCAGCTTCTCAAGCTCCATGAAGTCTGCGCCCTCTTTTTCAAGCTTCAGATATTCCTTGGTCATCTTGTTGCGGATGCAGCGAACCGGATGTCCGGTTGTTGTTCCTGTAACCGTGGAATCGATATCCTTTGCCTTAATCAGCTTTTCCTTATAGTTGGCGTGTACGATCGACTCCTTTGCAGCAACGAAGCGGGTTCCCATCTGAACCGCTGATGCACCTAACATCATCGCTGCCGCAAGTCCTCTTCCATCCGCAATGCCACCTGCCGCAATAACAGGAATCGTCACGGCGTCCACCACCTGGGGCACGAGTGCCATGGTCGTCGTGGAGCCGATATGTCCGCCGCTTTCCATTCCCTCTGCCACAACAGCATCGGCTCCGGCACGCTCCATAAGAACTGCCATTGCCACACTGGCAACTACAGGAATGACCTTGACTCCGGCTTTTTTCCACATTTCCATGTACTTGGCAGGATTACCGGCACCGGTCGTCACAACCTTTACGCCCTCCTCTACAATCACCTTCGCCACTTCCTCGGCATTGGGATTTAAGAGCATCACATTTACCCCAAAGGGTTTATCCGTGAGCGCTTTACATTTTCTGATCTCCTCGCGAACAATCTCAGCCGGTGCTGAGGCAGCTCCGATCAGTCCGAGTCCGCCTGCATTTGATACTGCTGCTGCAAGCTTGTGCTCTGCTACCCATGCCATTCCGCCCTGAATGATCGGGTATTCAATGCCCAGAAGCTTTGTTATGTCAGTTTTCATTTCAAAACCCTATCCTTTTCTAATTATGCCTCAATACCTTTTGCCTGTAAGTACTCCATTACAGAACCAACAGTTGTGATGTTCTCAAGCTCCTCAGAAGGAATCTCAACGCCAAACTCCTCCTCCAAAGCCATAACAAGCTCGAAAAGGTCTAAGGAATCTGCAGAAAGATCGTCCTTAAAGCTGGTCTTCTCTGTGATCTCCATTCCCTCTACGTTTAACTGCTCCTCAATGATTCCGATTAATTTCTCTAACATGGTTTTTGTTTCCTTTCTTGTTTGTGATGTATTATTTTTACTTTGAAAGTCGAATATTTTGAATTTCAAAGCATTTGTCTGTGGATAGATTAGCGCATAATACTTTGATTGTCAAGATATTTTTTCGGAAAGCGAATGTCAGGGGAGAGTTCTGAATAATACTGAAATGTCAGGGGAAAGGTTCTGAATAATTACAGTTTGTCTAAAGTTTAAAAGGAGGCGGTTAATCACCGCCTCCTCTCGAGCTGACTTAACAGCTTGTATTCCTAAATCTTTTTAACGGAGCTTCCCATGATCATGCGGCAGGGAACCCACTGCGCGCGGTCCGCGGGTTCAATTCCTTCGATGATATCAATCATCACCTCCGCTGATCTGCGTCCGATCTCATGAAGCGGGAGCTCGCAGGTCAGAAGCTTCGGATGCATGTAGGTAGCCTCACTCATGTAGTCATAGCCTGCCACTGAGATATCTCTGCCGGGCACAATATCGTGCTCGTACAGGTAATCATAAACGCCTGCCGCCATCTGGTCATTCATGCACCAGATAACAGAGACATCCATCTGGAGAACCTTAGGTGCACATTGATAGCCGGATTCTCTCTGCCAGGTTCCGTGCACCGTCCATTGGGGATTATAGGGAATACCCGACTCAAACAATGCCCTTTGGAAGCCCTCCAGGCGTTTCTGTGAGTGCATGTTATTCGCCACGCCGGTTATGACACCGATCCTGGTATGTCCCATGGAAATCAGGCATTTACCCATGTCATAGCCACCATTCTCGTCATCGATCAGGATTGACGGGAAGCGGTTTTTCTCCGATCTGGCATACGCTACAACAGTCGGAATGGCAAAGGAGAGCGGAAAGAAGCGTATCGTTCTGCCATGTCCTGCCACATAGATATTGCCGTCCACCTTAATGGATTCAATCTCCTGCAAAACCGGACTGAGCACGCTCTCCACCTTCTCATCATCCTGATACCAGGTATCCTGCCATCTGTCATAAAGACGAAGATTCATAAGGATCGTCCGGTAGCCCCGTTCTTCACAGTACGACATGATCGCCTCTACAATGGGCGGTGTTGAAAACTGACACAAATCCTCCACGATAATGCTGATCACCTTGGAATTCTGCTTGCGCATGCTCGCGGCAAAATAGTTGGTTTGATATCCGGTCTCCTTGACGACCTCTAACACTCTCTGTCTGGTTTCCTCACCCACATTGGGCTTGTTATTCAATATATTCGAAACGGTGCTTATCGATACTCCACACATCCTGGCAATCTCTTTTACAGTTACCATGTGATCTTCTCCTAATCCTCTCTTCCACGTTTAGAAAAACGTAGATATATGCTCTATCATAAACTTGATATAATCGGATTCTTCATTCTGTCTGTTTACCGCACCATTTGCTGTAAATAGCATCTCACTTCTGTTTTTGTCACTGTAGCTTTCCCACTTCGGCATCGGCTCGCCCGTGATGTCATCTCCATTGGGGTCTCCGGTTTTGATGAAGTTCGTGAAATAATTGCACATCTGTCTGGCAAGGTCGTAATGTCTGCCAACAAAGGGTCTCCAGCACTTGGCAAGCGTTTCGAAGAAGAACCACAGGTCAACCGAATGAAAGGTTCCGGGATTATCCCAACCCGGGATATCCGGCTCAAAGCGGTAGAAATAGTTCTTCCCACCGTTTCCGTTTGCTTCGTCCTTTAGGAAAATGCATTTCGCACTTGCTTCTATGCCGTTTGTCGCAGCATAGCCAGCCGCTGACACACGATTTGCTTCTTCAAAAGCAAGGAAGGTCTCTGCTTTATCGCCGAAAATCTCTCTCGCCTTTGCTTCAAATTCTTCTCTGGAGGAAGCTTCGATGACACTTGGGAACTCATCTGCCGTACAGCCTGCCATAATCGGAATATGCGCATATTCGTTATGCGCCACCCTGGTCATCGGATCACCCATGCAGATTACATTGTCAATGACGTTGGTGAACATCTTATGTGTTTTATTAAAGAACTCGTCGAATTTGTCGCGGATGTATCTGGCATCCAGCGCTCTTGCCTCGGCGAGTGTTTTTACTCCTAAGAACTCGAAGAATTCCTCACCCAGCTTTTCTCCCTGCTCCATGGTGGCAGGAATACCGATTCCCCAGCCATTGTAAGGGTTACGGATCATCGCACTCATGATGACTGCCTTTTTGATGATTCCATAGTTGTCCGGGCAGGTCATCTGTGTGAGCACACTGCCGCCGCCCGCAGACTGACCGGCAATCGTAATGTTCTCCGGATCACCGCCAAAGGCTGCGATGTTCTCTGCCACCCACTTTAGTCCCGCCTGTTGGTCAAGGCTTCCGAAATTGGCAGGTGACTCCGGCTGGGATGCTGTTAATTCGGGATGCGCAAGAAATCCAAACGCATTTAACCGGTAATTGACTGACACCACAATGACGCCTCGTCTCGCAATCCGTTCACCGTCAAATTCCATCTCGGGAGGATAGCCCCACTGCAGGGCTCCTCCGAAAAACCAGACAAGTACCGGAAGCTTCTCATCTGCACTCTTTGCTCCAGTCCATATATTCAGGTATAGGCAGTCCTCATCCATCGGAATGTCCGGATCCACATGCCACTCTCTGCAGTAGATATCCGTTCCGAGTCCCGGTATGCTCTGCATAGAGATCGGCGCAAAACGACTTGCATCAAGCACGCCCTCCCACGGCTTTAACGGCTGAGGGGCACGCCATCTGTTCTCTCCAATCGGAGGGGCGGCAAACGGTATTCCCTTAAAGGAAGTGATTCTCGGATCTGCTGCGGGGATACCGCGCACAGAACCATATTTTGTTTCCACTATTCTTAACATAAGACCATCCTTCTTTTTTATTTTTTACGAGGGTCAATCTGGTAAAGAATACCCTCTTTCAGCTCTTCACAGTTTCCAAGTACTTCTCTGGAGATACCTGTTTTCTCTTCGTAGAGTGCATCCGAAATGTGATGTACTTTTTCCACAGAATCAATAAATCCTCGTCTCTTGATATCCATCGGGAATCCCGGAATCTTTGTGGAGGACGGAGCAAATTTCAGAGTGTAATTCTCGGTATCAACGTCAATATCAAACCAGCCCTCCTGACCCTCTAAGTCGAAGCCCTTAAACTCCTTCCATGCCGGCAGGTGCAGTAAAACCTCGGGCGCCGGATACATCACGCGAAGATAGCCACCCTGCATCTTCACATAGGTGTTGCCTTCCACAGTATTTGCATCGGTCGGAAGTGTCATCGCGCCGCCGCAATCATAGAACAGATTGCCGACAAGTGCCGCATCCACAGAGGTACCGCCACGCTCGATTCCAAAGGTGCGGAACGCTACCGGCTTTGCAAAATAACCGGCGTTTTTACATTTACCGATCAGATTGTTAACGATGCGAAGGTGATCGGTTCCTTCTCCATACACTGCATAGCCATTTTCTATGTCATGCTCCACCATCTTGTACCAGCCGGTGGATCCAGGCTCCTGCGGAATCTTCGCCGGATCAAAGCGTCCCTCGACATTCCAAAAAATATTGCGGTCGATCAGGTTGATCCCTTCGCGGGTACACTCAATAAATACTGCTTCTCTCTGCTCGATGCCGTCTAAGAAAAGATTCTCGGTAATACGGTTATTCTCGTTTCCACAGTCTAACCAGATATGATCGGCGCGGAGGGTGTTTTTGAAGATATTTCTTCGGAATAATCCGTTCACACTGTTGTGCAGCTTCATGCCGCCTGCCTCCCAGGACAGCTCCATCTTCTGCCAGCCTGTTCCCTCAACCAAGTTATCTTCTATTAACATATGGGTTGCAAAAAGCCCGGCGATGCCACAAACACCGCAATCCTTAATCGTACAGCCGCGGATGACGCTGTGTCCGATGAGCTGGTCCTCTGTAAAATCATGATGCCAGCACTCATTTCCCACATCGATGCCGACGCAGTTGCTCCAATCGATCACACAGTTTTCAATCACCCAGTGGTGTCCACGATGGGCAGAAATCGCACCTCGCTGTGGTACCGGCGCTCCGGTTGCGGCGTGTGCCGCTGTAATGCCTTTTACCTTTATATAAGATAAGAACGGTTTCTTCGGAGCGAAGCACTGCTCTCTTACAGTAATCTCGATGCAATGATTTTTCGGGTCGTCATCTCCCGGAAGTCTGAAATGAATCGTCTGTCCGTTGTGCTCTACCCAGTAGGTTCCCTCCTCGGCTCCCATCATGTTGTAGAGAGAAACCTGTTTGAGCGGCTT
>CALZEZ010000002.1 GCA_945643825.1 uncultured Lachnospiraceae bacterium | reverse complement strand
TGTTTTTTGTGTTTCTTCCTTCATCCTCTTGTTCTCCTCCTCATAAAGAAATGTGTTAAACAATAATATATTGCTTCAATGCCGCTGTGATTTCGTCAATTCGTCTTTGCGCGATGTCCGCAAGACTTTTGCCCTCAAGAGCCTTTACATATTCCCACTCCTGCAGGTATAGCTTCTCCACAGTTGCATCGTCAATCTCGTCATAATGATTCTGTTTACGCCATTCCTCCATGCTCATCGGCAACGAGTGTCCAAGCCGCTCTTTTGCAAATTCCAGAAGGTCGATCCGATCGGCACGCTCAAGAATCCCCTCCCAGTACTCTAAGACCTCTTTTACGTGATCTGCAATCTCATAGCGTCTGGCTCCGCCATCATAGATAACACATTTTTCAAACAGAATCTCCAGCTTCTGTAATGCCTCGTAGCGGTACTCGGGCGCAAGGATTCCCTCGCTCCAGTAAAAGTCGACATCCGGCACCTGAATTCCTGCCAGCCCCTTGTCCTGATAGGTGCTGAAAATCCCTTCATAGTAAACTGCGATGAACCCTTCAAATTCCGGCCAGAATTCCCGGATCTGCCTGGTCAGGCGCTCCATAATCTCGATTCCCCTGTTTCCGCCGATCGTGAAGAACAGGATGTTGCGAAGCTTCGCGTCATGCTCTCTGTATTTCTCGATGACATACTGCAGACAGTGCACCAGCGTATCTCCGGTTGCTATGATGTCTCCGATCATCAGCGTGGAATCCGGCACCATGGCAAGCTTGCTGTATTTGATCTCAAGACCGGCAATCTCGTCATAATGGAAGATTCTCTCGCTGGACAGGAAGCTGATATCATGAATCGGAATGCCCTCGCGGTAGCAGCTTTCCTCTAACGGATAGTTGAGTGCCCCTCTTAATATTGACAAAATGTTGGCAGAAGAAATCATCTTCTTATGATAAAAATGCCGCATCATTCTGGTTGTGGCATCTAAGAGGCAGGTGTAGACCTCGTAGCCCACCACCTCCGGCTTAAACAACAATCTTCTTGTTGCCGCCTCAGACACGACATAGTAACGATTTACAAACTGATCCCCCTCTAGCCGATAACAGCTTATCCCGCCATCCACAAAGGCCGGAACAAGTCTGACATCCTGTAACAGTTCCATTGCTTTTCCTCCACACATAAAGATAAACACAAAAAAATGCCGCCTTTTTCAGCAGCAACTTTGCAACCTTCTGCAAAATATTATAAGCTTCTGCAAAATATCTGTCAACGAAACTTGCATCTGATTTTCTTGTTTTTCATGAATCCTGCTGATATAATGCAGACGAAGGAGTAATACCTGTTATGAAAGATTTAACGACCGGCAAACCGCTTCGCTGTATCCTCCTGTTTGCCATACCACTTTTTATCGGACAATTATTTACGCTGTGCTACAGTCTTGTGGACACCCGTATCATCGGCTCGACGCTGTCAGAGTCTGCGCTTGCCGCAGTAGGTGCCACCATAACCTTCAGCGATCTGTTGACCAGCCTGTTAGGCGGACTGACAAACGGCTTTGCTATTGTAATCGCTACGCATTTTGGTGCAAAGGATCATGCCTCCATGAAGAAGGCCATTGCCGGAACCGTTGTGTTATGCATCGGTACGACACTGCTTCTCACCATACTCAGCCTGCTTGGACTTCCACTTGTTTTGCGTTTTCTGCATGTACCATCGCAGCTATTGCCACAAGCCACTGCCTATCTTAGAATCATCCTGATCGGGCTTCTTGCGTCAAGCCTTTATCAAATGTGTGCCGGGATCCTGCGTGCAGTCGGAGACTCCTACACGCCGCTTCTGTTCTTAATCGCCGGTACCATCCTGAATATCTTCCTCGATTATGGATTTATTCTGGGACTGCATACCGGTGTTGCCGGAGCAGCCTATGCAACCGTCCTCGCACAGGTCATCGCAGGCGTTCTCTGTTTTCTCTATATGCAGAAAAAATATCCCGAGCTGCAGCTTTCCAGGGAGGATTTTCGGATATCGGGCGAAATGTATCGACGTCTTGCTGCAACCGGGTTTTCCATGAGCTTTATGATCTCCTTTGTGACGTTTGGAACGCTTGCCCTGCAGACAAGCATCAATACCCTGGGCACAAACATCATCGTTGCACATACGGCTGCCAGAAAGCTGACCGGCATGTTCATGCTTCCGTTCTCCGTATTTGGAGTGACAATGGCAACCTACTGCGGGCAAAATCTTGGAGCAAATCGTCCCGATCGTATCCGCAGGGGCATCCTCGATGCTCTGCTTGTGGAAGCAATATGGGTGTTATTTGTCATTCTTATCGCAAACACGATGTCACCTGTTCTGATCACGCTGATCACAGCCTCCACCATACCGGAGATTTTGGATAACGCCACCCTGTATCTGCGTGTGGACACTGCATTCTATCTGATACCGGCTGCTATCACGATACTTCGAAACAGCATGCAGGGCTTCGGCGACAACCGCACGCCCCTGATCTCCAGCGCCCTGGAGTTAATCGGCAAGGTGCTCATCGCACTGTTTCTTGCGCCGGTCATCGGCTATATGGGTATCATCATGGCTGAACCGATCGTCTGGATCATCATGGTAATCCCGCTTATCGTCGGAACACTTCGTCATCCGGTCTTTCGCAGCGTCAGGGGAAAGGCTCTGAATAATAACAATCCGATTGAATCAGGAGGAAATTGACATGGAAAAAATGGAAGCGGTAAATAAACTGACTGCACTCGGCTACGATGCACGTCTTGAAAGCAGTACCGTTATGGTATATTGCACAAAGGAAGAAAAGCTCAGCATAAAAGAGATTCAGGCAAAGCTTGCCGAGATCGGATACAATGCAAGCTTCGGCATCCGCAGAAAGAAAAACGAAGCCCCGGAGGAGGCTTCTGTTGAAAAAGAAAACACCACCACCTTCGCAAGCTTTGTGGAAAGTGATGGCGGTCAAATCGGTTTTGATTTCCTGTCAGGCGAGTTTTAGGCTCTAGCCTTCAAAATAGCGGGTCAAAAACTGTCTCGTGCGTTCCTCCCGCGGGTTCTCGATGACTTGTCTCGGGTCGCCTGATTCCACGATCATGCCATCGTCCATGAAGATGATCTGATCGGCTACGTCTCTTGCAAATGCCATCTCATGCGTCACGATAATCATGGTGGTTTTCTGCTCAGCAAGTCCTCGGATAACCTTTAACACCTCGCCGGTAAGCTCCGGGTCCAGTGCGGAGGTCGGTTCATCAAAGCACAGAATATCGGGCTTTAGAGCTAACGCCCTCGCAATTGCCACTCTCTGCTGCTGTCCACCGGAAAGCTGATGCGGATAATGCCCCATGCGATCCTTTAAGCCCATCTGTATAAGAAGCTGTTGTCCATGCTCCCTAATCTCATTCAGAATGGCAGCCTTATTCTGCTTATAGTCCGGCCGCTCCTTCGCTAACATCTGTTCCGCAAGCATGACATTCTCAAGTGCCGTATATTGCGGAAACAGATGAAATGCCTGAAATACCATGCCAAAGTGAAGGCGCTTCTTGCGAAGCTCATTCTCTTTTACCACACTCTCTTCCTGCGAATCGTACAGGGTCTCACCCTTTACCACAATTTTGCCCCGGTCGGGCGTCTCTAGAAAATTGAGGCATCGAAGCAGCGTCGTCTTTCCGGAACCGGAGGAGCCGATGATCGCCAATGCATTTCCCTCTTCGAGAGAAAATCCCACGTCCTTTAACACCTTGGTATTTTCAAAATTCTTTTCAATGTGACTCACTTCCAAAAATGCCATGTGATTCCCTCTTTACCGGAAGTAATCCAGCTTCTTCTCAAAATAATTAAACAGCAATGTCAGAATACCCACAAACAGAAGATAGAACACTCCTGTGTAGAATAACGGCCAGGTAATGCCGGCTGATTTCATAAAGGAATAGCCTGCATAGGTCAGCTCATAAGCCGCAATGATCCTTGCAAGCGAGGTATCCTTAACTAACGTGATAATCTCATTGGACATCGGCGGCACGATGCGCTTAACCATCTGCAGCAGTGTCACGTGAAAGAAGATCTGACTTCTTGTCATGCCAAGCACCTGCCCCGCCTCGCGCTGTCCAACCGGCACACTTTCAATGCCACCCCGGAAGATGACCGAGAAATAGCAGGCATAGTTGATGGAAAACGCCACAACAGTGGCCGTAATACGCCCTGCCTCATTTCCACTCCAGATATTGTAGCCTAACCACATACCCGGTCCGTAGAAAATGATGATGAGCTGCAGCATCAGCGGTGTACCGCGGATAATCCAGATAAAAATCTGCAAAAGCCCTTTTAACGGCTTCCATTTACTCATCGTTCCAAATGCCAGAAGCAGTCCGAGCGGCCAGGAAAATAGTAACGTTAAGATAAAAATTTGAAAGGTGGTCCAAAGACCACCTAACAATTCCCTGGTAACTGTTAAGAACATGTGTGCCTCGTTTCGAAATTATTTTGCTGGTACAACAACAACCTGTGCGTTATTGCAATAAGCATTGGAGCATTCCATTGCGGCAGTCACCTCATTTGTCAGTGTCATGCCGTTCCAGACAACATCGATGTTTTTGGAGTCTAACTCCATGATCTTATTATCCCAGTCGATTTCCACAAACTGAATCTCTACACCAAGTTTCTCGGCAACAATTCTTGCCATATCTGCATCAAAGCCGATCCACTCACCATTGTCATCCTTGTAATCCATCGGAGCAAAATCCGTAATGCCGACAATCAGCGTGCCTTTGCCCTTTATGTAAGCAACATCGCCGTCTGCCTGCTCTGTATAGGCATCTGCCTTCTGCTCTACCAGCGACTCCTGCACACCATATTTGGTTGCCGTCGTCTTCATCGTTCCGTCTGCATAGGTCTGTGCAAATACATCATTGATAAATGCTGCGAGATCAGAGCCCTTTCTGCAGCCGACACCATATTCCTCTGTGGTGAGCTTATCGGTGTACTTCAGGTTCGGGTAGCTGGTTCCCTCTCCGATCATGGCACCTGCCATTAACAGGTCGATGATCGCTGCGTCAGAGGTTCCTGCTGCAACCTCCATCAGCGCATCTGCCTGGGAAGCTACCGAATTCATCTCGAAGCTATTCTCCTGTGCAGCTGCCTCGCCGGCAGAACCTGCCTCAACGGCATACACCATTTTGCTGTTTGCAGTTGTGGCACTGCTGCCACACCCTGCCAGACACAGACTCATTGCAAGAGCCAATACTACTGCTAATTTCTTTTTCATAATACTCTCCTCTTTTCTTACAGAATAATTGTATCCTTTAGGATTTTATCACAGTAGTATGCTAAAGTAAAGCAGAATTATTGTCTAGAGCGAAAAGCATCCGACGGACTGAAGCAGCAGCACAAAAAGCAGGATTGGCGCAATGAATTTGATCATCAGTATGTAGAGCAGTTTTCTATGAAAAGGACTGCCTCCCTTAGAAACCTCATCAATGACCGTTTTCGGTTTTACAACCCAGCCAATCAGGATACAGGTTAGCAATGCAACCAGAGGCATCAGGCAGTTATTGCTGATATAGTCCATGATATCCAGAATCTGTCCGGTAGATCCATTGGGAAGAGGTGCCTCAAAATACCACTTATTATAGCCCAGGCAGACAACGATTCCTCCGATCAATGCATATACTGTCACAAGCACGGAGCTCTTCTTACGGCTAAGGTGAAACCTGTCCATAAGGCTTGCCACAACAGCCTCCATAACGGATACAGAGGAGGTCACAGCTGCAAAGGATACCGTAACAAAAAAAGTAATCCCGACAAGAAATCCGATTCCGCCCATCGCCGCAAAAACCTTGGGCAGAGACACAAACATGAGTCCCGGTCCTGCCGACATGCCTTCCATTCCCATGAAGACATATACTGCCGGAACAATCATAAGCCCGGCTAAAAACGCCACTAACGTATCAAAGATCTCAATCCGGTTGATTGACTGCATCAGGTTGACATCATCCTTTACATAAGAGCCGTATGCCACCATGATTCCCATTGCCACACTGATCGAAAAGAAGAGCTGTCCCATCGCATCCATTACCACAATGAAAAACTGCCTCGGGCTCACTCCTTTAAAATCGGGAAGAACATAAATCTTCAATCCTTCGAGTCCGGTGCGTGTGACTCCGTCCGCATCGGTATGGTGCAGCGTGAGCGCATAGAAGCTGGTCGCAAGGATCAGTATGACAAGGATAGGCATCAGCACCTTGCTGAAACGCTCAATCCCCTTCTCCACTCCGCCAAACACAACACCCGCTGTGATCACAAGGAAAATCACACCATAGATGATCGGCGCTCTGTCCGCTGTAATAAATCCGGTAAAATAACCGTCCGCCAGAGCATCCTGTCCGTGCCCTGTAACAAATGTCACCAGATATTTGAGCACCCAGCCTCCGATCGTACAATAATATGGAAGAATGATAACCGGCACCAGACACGCCAGAACTCCGATTCCTTTCCATTTCGGATGAATCTCTCCATAAGCAGTTAACGGACTCTGCTTTGTCTTTCGTCCAATGGCTATCTCTGTCGTAAGCAGGGCAAAGCCAAAGGTCAGGGCCAGAATAATATAGCAGAATAGAAACAGCCCTCCCTGATCCTTTGCCGCCAGATACGGAAATCTCCATATATTTCCCAGACCGACCGCACTTCCTGACGCTGCCATTACAAAGCCTAATGTACCACTAAAGCTTCCTCTTTTTTTCTCACTCATTCCCTCTCTCCTTAATAAATGTAATTACCAGTTCATTTCTGCGTTTCTGATCCTCCTCACCGAATCCATGTCCGGCATGCCGGAAGACCACAAGCTCTGCATTCGGATACGTTTCTGCTGCCTGCTCGCTATATGCGATCGGTACGATCGGATCATCCGTTCCATGCATGATGAGCACCGGCCCTTTATAGGTGCCAATCTCATCAAAAACCTTTCTGCCATGCACATCCTTCACAAACTGTGCCGACAACGTAACCTCCCAGAGTTCAATCGCTTCCGGAGCCAGCTCCGGATCCGGATAGTTCTTCGTCCAATCATCAAAAATACACAGTGCCGGATACTGCAGGATAGCTCCTCTGATCTTATCCTGCAATTTTTCGATGATTAACGCGGTCACCAGACCTCCCTGGCTCTCTCCAAACAGATAGATATGGTCCGGATCAATTTCCTCCCATGTACATACAGCCTCATAAACCTCCAGAAGATTACTTACCTCCAGGCTGATCGTCATCTGTCTGGTCGTACCGCTGCTACGTGTGCGGACCGAGCCAGCACAGAAATCATAACAGTACGCAGCGATTCCGTGACCGGCAAGGAATACCGCAAGCTGTTCAAAGTCGTCTCCGATGCCGTTAAAGCCATGGCTGACAATAACAAGCGGTAGCTTTCTTTCCTG
This sequence comes from uncultured Lachnospiraceae bacterium, assembly GCA_945643825.1. Taxonomy (GTDB): domain Bacteria; phylum Bacillota; class Clostridia; order Lachnospirales; family Lachnospiraceae; genus UMGS2037. The sequence goes on along the minus strand of CALZEZ010000002.1, from coordinate 11,461 downwards.
TTCCTTCGGGCGATAGAGCTTTCCATAGATCCGGTGATCCGGAAGCTCTATCACTCTCTCCTCCTGTGTAACCTGTCCCATTTTACTATTCCTCCTTTTTTCTTACCAAGCTCTGCTTTTCAATTATAGTATGGAGCGTAAAATCGAGTCAAGAAAATTGCCGGAAGGTTCATCGCGCACGTTAATATTTCTTGACTTAACGAGAGCATGCTGTCAAAATGAAATCGAATAAATATAGTAAAGGAAGAAACCCTATGAATACAGAATGGTCTTTGAACGAATTATACACCGGCTTTGAGGATCCCTCCTATGAGAAGGATTTTGAGAAGCTGAAGCAGGCAATTGACAAACAGAAGCTGCTCGCAGACGAGGCGTCCGGAGAGGTCACCGCAGAGCAGATCGGTGCACTTCTCACAAATCTGGAGCTGATTCAGTCGCTAAGCTACAACCTGAGCGCCTACCTCGAGCTTCGACAGTCTGTCAACACGGAGGATGGCTCTATCATGGCGCAGTCTAACCGTCTGCTTACCCTGATGTCCTCCGGCGAGGAGACTGCCTCCGCCGTGCAGAAGATTTTCGCGCGGATTCCCGATGTGGATGCCATGGCAAAGGCTTCTCCGGTCGTTTCCCAGTATGCCTACCTTCTAAAGAGAGCAAAGGAGCAGGCCTCTCATTTCTTAAGCGATGAGGTGGAGGCTATGGTCAGCGCCATGAACATGACCGGCGGCAATTCCTGGGGACAGCTCCAGGCGTATCTCACCTCGACCGTCAAGGTTCCCTATGGGGATGAGGTGCTCACGTTGTCCGAGGTGCGAAATCTTGCCTACAGTCCGGATAAAGAGGTTCGAAAGAGTGCCTACGAGGCAGAGCTTGCTGCCTACGACCAGATCGCCGGTCCGATTGCCTTTTCTCTCAACAATATTAAATCGCAGGTCAACATGCTCTGTAAGAAGCGCGGGTATGCTTCTGCCCTCGAGCTTACGCTGGAGCAGTCAGATATGAAAAAAGAAACGCTGGATGCCATGTTTACCGCCATTAAGGAGGCGCTTCCTGTTTTTAGCAAATATCTTCGTCACAAGGCGAAGCTTCTTGGGTACAAAAATGGTCTCCCCTGGTATGAGCTGTACGCAGAGCTTGGCTCGTCCGATAAGACCTATTCTCTTGAGGAAACCAGAGATTATCTGTGCAGGTGCTTTGAGGGCTTCACGCCGGATATGGTGCAGATGATAGAGCAGGCCTTTGCGCAGTCCTGGATCGATTTTTATCCCAGAAGCGGCAAGTGCGGCGGCGCTTTCTGTTGCAGTGTGCCTTCGATTCATCAGAGTCGGATCCTGACAAATTTTGATGGTTATTTTGGCTCGATCCGCACGCTTGCCCACGAGCTCGGTCATGCCTACCACAATACATGCCTTGATCCTATGGGATTTCTCGTTCAGGACTCTCCGATGCAGGTTGCAGAGACAGCATCCACCTTCAACGAGGTTCTGCTTGGAAATTATGCGCTCGCAGGTGCAGACGATAAGGAGCGCTTAAGTCTGCTTGACAGTGACCTGCGCGAGCAAACCCAGTGCATCGTGGATATCTACTCCCGCTTCCTGTTTGAGAGTGCTGTTTTTGAACAGACGGAGGATAAGTTCCTGATGCCGGAGGATCTGAAAAAGCTGATGTTAACTGCGCAGCGTGAGGCCTTTGGGAACGGTCTGGATCCCGAAACACTGCATCCGTATATGTGGGTCTGCAAGAGCCACTATTACAGCAGCGGTCTGAGCTTCTACAACTTCCCCTATGCCTTTGGCAATCTCTTTGCGCAGGGTCTATATGCCCTGTATCAGGAGCAGGGAGCATCGTTTGTACCTAAATATAAAGAAATGTTAGCCTCCACCGGCTGTAAGAGCATAGAACAGATCGGTGCAATGATGGGCATCGATCTGACCAGACCGGATTTCTGGAGACAGAGTCTTGCACAGATCGCCGCCGAGGTGGAGGAGTTCTGCAGATATTAAAAGAAGGAACCGTATATTATGATCATTCAGGAAGTACGAACTATTGATGAGCTTCTTCATTTCGTGGAGGGGCTCTGTAAGGAGCACGGTCTGCGTCTATGGTACCGCGGCGATGAAAATGCGAGCCTTTCTCTCATTCCTTCCATTCAAAGAAGCGAGAAGAGACTGCAGGCTGAGCGCTATATCACCAACGATTTCTATATCCGTGCCAGACAGATTCTCAAAAATCCACCCGAGAAGCATAATTATGCCGGCTGGGTATCCCTGATGCAGCATTATGGTCTTCCGACCCGCATGCTCGACTGGAGCCAGTCGCCACTTATTGCATCCTTTTTTGCCACAGAGACCTATGAGGTGCATCCGGAGTTAGATGCAGCGGTCTGGGTTCTGGTGCCGGGCAGGTTAAACGAGCAGGAGGGCTTTGGAAACTGCGTGTATCCGTTGGATGCCGATACGACACAGGAAATGCTGCTCCCGGCCTTTAAGCATGCACATCATAACCCGGAGTTAGTCGACCGCATTCTGGCCTGCAGCTCCACGGACAATGACCTTCGCATGTATTCCCAGCAATCCAACTTCACGGTACACAATTCCTTACAGCGTCTCGAGGATATCTGTGACGAGCATACGTTATATAAGATCATCATTCCGCATGACAGAAAGCAGTATTTTATCACCAGTCTTCGTGTCTTTGGTATCACAGAGGGCTCCATTTATCCGGATCTGGATCATATTTCAAGTGATCTTCGAAGATCCTATGGCATCTAAAGCGAAGGAGGCAGCATGAAAATCACATTAGAGCATTTAACGAAAAAATTTCCCGGCAGAGGCAGGAAGAATCCCACCGAGGTTATCGCCGTCGATGATTTCGATTTTGAGATTCCCGACGGAAGGCTTGTGGGACTGCTTGGTCCTTCCGGCTGTGGGAAAAGCACTACCTTAAATCTGATCTGTGGACTGTTAAAGCCTACCAGTGGCAAGATTTTCTTCGGTGAGGACGACGTGACCGATCTTGCCCCCGAGCATCGGGGTGTCGGGCTGGTTTTTCAGAATTATGCACTCTACCCGCATCTGACCGTGCGTCAGAATATCCAGTTTCCCTTAGAGAATCTAAAGGGAGCCGATAAGCTTTCCAAGCAGGAAATGGCAGACCGCGTATTAGAGGCGGCTGGTCTTGTCCAGATTGAAGCACTGTTAGACCGAAAGCCCGGAGAGCTATCCGGCGGACAGCAGCAGCGTGTTGCCATCGCAAGAGCCCTGGTCAAGATGCCGCGCGTCCTGCTTCTGGATGAGCCTCTCTCAAATCTGGATGCCAGACTGCGGCTTCAGACCCGCGAGGAAATCCGCCGCATCCAGAAACAGACCGGAATCACCACAATCTTCGTCACGCATGACCAGGATGAAGCGATGAGTATCTCTGATCTGATTGTCGTGATGAAGGACGGCGTCGTACAGCAGATTGGGAAGCCACAGGAGGTCTATGATAATCCGGTCAATCTCTTTGTTGCAAAATTTCTTGGAACCCCGCCCATCAACCTGTTTTCGGGCAGGGTGAAGGACGAGATGCTCTATCTGGGAGAGGATCAGGTTCTCTCCGTTAAGGATGCCCCGGATGGAGAGGTCTATGTCGGCATACGTCCGGAGGGCTTTCTTTTAAGGGAGGATGGTGCGATGCACTGTCAGCTGGTTCGTCCGGAGGTGATGGGACGGGATGTCAGTATCGTTTCCACCCACGAGGCATCTGAGAATCCCACAATCCGATCGATCATCCAGGCGGAAAACCATGTGGATCCGGAAGCCTCCCATGTGCAATTCGACTTAAGACCACGGAAGGTTTTCCTTTTCTCCAAAACGGATGAAAAGCGGATTCCTTTCAGAATTGAGGAATAACGCTATGGAAAAAAATAATGCCAGGGGATTTCTCTATCTGATTCCCGCCTTTCTCTTTTTGGGCGCATTTTTAATCTATCCGCTGATCGATGTGTTCGTGTATTCCTTTGAGGAGGGCTATAACTTCGCCTCCCAGACCTACTTCGGAGTCGGAACGTACAACTATTCTTATGTTTTGCATGATCCGTATTTCCTGCAGGCGGTCAAAAATACACTGATACTTGTCATTATCACGGTTCCGGTTTCCACCGGTCTTGCCCTGCTGTTATCGGTGGCGTTAAGCAGTATTAAACCGCTTCAGGACCTGTTCCAGACGATCTACTTTCTGCCCTATGTCACAAACACGTTAGCAGTCGGTCTGGTTTTTATGATTTTATTCAAAAAGACCGCCTACTCGGATGGTCTGGTCAATCTCCTGATCCACGCCTTCGGCGGCAGCAGTGTAGACTTCATTGACGGGCCTTACTGGGCAAAGATGTTTGTTCTTTGCTTTTATACCGTGTGGGTTGTCATGCCCTTTAAGATTCTGATCCTGACGAGTGCACTTTCCTCCGTCAATCCGATGTATTACCATGCAGCCCGGGTCGACGGCACCTCGCGTCTTCGTATTTTTACAAAAATCACGCTTCCGATGATCTCGCCGATGCTTTTCTATCTGGTCATCACCGGCTTCATCGGAGCCTTCAAGGCATACAGCGATGCCGTTGCACTTTTTGGCGTCAACCTAAATGCCGCCGGCATGAATACGATTGTGGGCTACGTCTACGACATGCTCTACGGCAACAGCGGCGGTTATCCTTCGTATGCCTCTGCGGCGGCGATTCTTCTTTTCATCATTGTGCTGACGATAACCTGTATCAATCTACTGGTCAGCAAAAAGCATGTAACCTACTAAGAGGGCGGAAACCATGAACAATCAAAACGATTACGAAAAACTGCAAAAAACGTCCGCGGTAAGAGCCAGGATAAGGAGTATTCTGCTCTACACGCTTCTTACCCTGTGGGCAATTCTCGTACTGTTTCCCTTCTACTGGATGATTCTCACCTCGGTTAAGAGCTACAGCACGTACAATTCGGAATATATTCCTTCCTTTTTTACTCTGTCGCCGACGCTTCAGAACTATGTGGAGGCCTTTACCACAGTTTCGCTTGGCCGATATCTGTGGAATACCTTTCTCTTTACAGTGATCACTACAGGCATCATGCTGATCGTCATTGTGTTTGCGGCATTTGCCTTTGCCAGACTGGATTTTCCCGGCAAAAATCTGATCTTCACACTGTTTTTGTCCCTGATGATGATTCCGAATGAGCTTGTTGTGATCACAAACTTTGCCACGATTACGAATCTGGGGTTGCGCAATACCTTTACCGGCTTGATCCTGCCGTCGGTCACCAGTGTATTCTATATCTACCTGCTCAAGGAAAACTTCGCACAGGTTCCGGACGAGCTTTACTATGCCGCGAAGGTGGACGGGACCTCCGATCTGAGGTATCTACGCCGTGTGATGCTGCCAATCTGCAAGCCGACGCTTATCACGATCGTCATTTTGAAGGTCATTGAGTGCTGGAATTCCTATGTATGGCCGAGACTGATCACGGATGATGCCGACTATTATCTGGTCTCCAACGGAATACAGGAAATACGTGAAAACGGCTTCGGGCGTGAGAACATCCCTGCCATGATGGCTGCGGTTGTCGTCATCTCCCTGCCGCTTATCGTACTGTTTCTGATCTTTCGTCACAAGATCATGGAGGGCGTTGCAAGAGGAGGTACAAAGGGATGAGAAAGCTGTCTGCAAAGCTTTGTTTACTTCTTCTGTTTGTTCTCATGCTCCCTTGTCTCACGGCATGTCATGGCTCCCGCAGCATGGATGCCTTCGTTATTCCGGAGCAGTTTGACACGAACAGAACCTATGAGCTGACCTTTTGGGCAAAAAACGACACGAATAAGACACAGACTGAAATCTATAAAAAGGCCATCGCCGATTTTGAGAAGGCTTATCCGAACATCAAGATCAACCTGCGCCTTTACACGGATTACAGTCGAATCTACAACGATGTCATCACAAACATAGCAACAGGGACAACCCCGAACATCTGCATCACCTATCCGGATCACATTGCCACGTATCTAACCGGAAATCAGGTTGTGGTGCCTCTTGATGAGCTGATGACTGACAGCCGGTACGGACTCGGGGGCAGCGAGTTGCGCTTCGATTCTCCCACAAGAGATGAGATTGTTCCGCAGTTCTTAAACGAATGCTCTTTTGCCGAGCACACCTACGCACTTCCCTATATGCGTTCCACAGAGTGCTGTTATGTCAACAAAACCTATGTGGAAGCACTCGGATACACGCTTCCGGAGCAGTTAACCTGGGATTTTATCTGGGAGGTTTCTGAGGCTGCCATGGCAAAGGATGCTGCGGGGAATTACCTTGTCAACGGGCAGAAAGTCATGATTCCCTTTATCTACAAGTCCACCGACAACATGATGATTCAGGCACTCCGCCAGCAGGATGCCGGATATTCCACGGAGGATGGCGAGATCCTGATCTTCAACGATACCACGAAGGATTTTCTTTATACCATTGCAGAGCATGCGAAAACCGGTGCTTTTTCCACCTTCAAGATATCAAGCTATCCTGCCAATTTCTTAAATGCAGGTCAGTGTATCTTTGCGATCGATTCGACTGCCGGCTCGACCTGGATGGGAAGCCATGCGCCGCTCTGCGATATTGCATCCGAGGCGCTGGTGGAATTTGAAACACAGGTCATGATGCTTCCGCAGTTTGATCCTGCAAATCCGCAAATGATTTCACAGGGGCCCTCCGTGTGCATTTTTAATAAAACCGATTCACAGGAGGTATTGGCATCCTGGCTGTTTATGCAATATCTCCTCTCCAATGAGGTGCAGATTGCCTATGCACAGACAGAGGGGTACGTGCCTGTCACGACCAAGGCACAAGCCGACCCGGCCTACCAGGATTATCTGTCACGGGCAGGCGAAGACAATTCGCTCTATTACGACATCAAGATCGAGGCCTCGAAGCTTCTTCTAAACCACGCAGCAGATACCTTTGTGACACCTGTTTTTAACGGCTCGGCATCCTTACGTGAGGCTTCCGGGCAGATGATTGAGAATGTGACAAAATCCGTCAAGCGAAAGGAAACCGTCGACGATGCCTATATGGAGAAGCTTTTTCGTGACATGAACTCTCTCTATCGTCTGGATCAGCGAACACATACTTCTCCTGACGAAGAGGAGCTTGGCCCGCTACCCACACTATCGGTTGTTCTTCTGTCTGTTCTGGCGCTCACATGGCTCGGAATTTTGCTATATGTCACGAAGGAAGCGATAAATAAGAGAAAAACACAGCATAATGACCATTGATTTTATAAGAGATTACGTTATAATAGGCATTGACTTGAAATAAAACATTTCTTTGAAAGAAGGAGTACTTATGAAAAAATCACTTATTATCACTTTAGCGCTGATCATGGTTTTATCCCTGGCTGGTTGCGGAAAAACAGACAGTGCTGACAAAAAATCAGAAGGCGTTATGACTTACGCTGAGTATGTTGCCGCAGCTATGGATTCTGAGGTAGTTGTTGAGACCTATGTTCAGGCAAAGCAGTCCTGGTGGGACAACAAAGCAACTGTTTATACCCAGGATAAGGACGGTGCTTATTTCCTTTACAACATGGCTTGCTCTGAGGAGGATTACGCAAAGTTAACTCCCGGCACCAAGATCAAGGTTACCGGTTATAAGTCTGAGTGGTCCGGCGAGGTTGAGATCGTGGATGCAACCTTCGAGATCGAGGATGGCAATTTCGTTGCAGCTGCTATGGATGCAACATCTTTACTTGGAACTGACGATCTGATCAAGCATCAGAATGAGTTCGTTACCTTCAAGGGACTGACTGTAGAGCCTGCAGACGAGAGCGGTGCTGCATTCCTCTACAACTGGGATGGTTCCGGTTCTCAGGGCGATGACTTATACTTCAACGTATCTCTCAACGGACAGATCTACAGCTTCACCGTAGAGTCTTATCTATGCGATTCCTCTACTGAGGTTTACAAGGTTGTTGAGGGTCTTCAGGTTGGCGATACCATCGATGCGGAGGGCTTCCTGTACTGGTATGAGGGTGCTAACCCGCACATCACTTCTGTAACCGTAAAATAACAGGCAGAATAGTCTAAGGCTGTCGCCTTGCGAGAAAATCGTGGGGCGACAGCCTTTTTTGTTGTAAGATTATTTTTATCATGCTACTATCATATCAGGAACGATTTGTCTGGTTCATCTTTTATCATTTATTTTCCCCTATAATCAACAAATTCATATTTCAGGAGGTGTTTCTTGTACCAGAAAATGCTAGAAGAGAAAACACGACTGGAGAAAGAGATTCTAAATCTGCAAAAGAAACTAAAGAAGCTTCCGGCGGGCAGCCTTATCTGCTCGGAAGAAAAAGATTCAACCAGATATTACCGGTGTTGCGAGGGTAAGCGGGAATATCTTCCCAAATCCTCCGGCGAACTTATTAAACAGCTTGCACTAAAAAAGTATTATCAGGCGGGGCTAAAGGATTGTACGCGTATGCTGCGAGCCACAGAGCACTACCTTAAAAGCATGGGCGACGGCGAGTCCGATGTTGAGAAGCTGACAGGCAAAAATCAAGCATATAAGGATCTGCTGGCTTTTCATTTCTCTGCTTCACCAAACTGCGATTCTATCTGGGAAAACGTGCCCTATATCAAAAGCAGCGAGCATCCGGAGCATTTAGTTCATAAGACACTGTCGGATCATATGGTTCGCTCAAAGTCAGAGGCACTCATTGATATGGCTTTATTCCTAAACAGGATACCCTATCGGTATGAATGTCTGCTTCAGCTTGGAGAGCATTCTTTTTTCCCAGACTTCACCATACGTCACCCTAAGACAGGACAGATCTTCTATTGGGAGCATCTTGGCATGATGGATAACCCCGGCTATATCCGAAAAAACTGTCATAAGCTTCAAATCTATTGTGAGCATGGGATTATTCCATCCATTCAACTGATCACAACCTATGAGACAGACCAGCATCCACTCAGTTCTCAGCAGGTGGATGAGATCATTCAGACATATTTTTTGTAGTGATGGTTGCTTTGAAAAGGCTTGCGTCCGACTCGGCTTCGGCGCTGTTGTAACTGGAAAAGCCCAATTCAGACGAATCGTTCTTTTTTTCAAAAATCGTCCCAGTGAATCCGCACTTTTTTGTAAATAAGCGAAAAAAATCCCAGTAAATCTGAAAATCACTGGGAATTTTTTCATGAAAATTGGATTTTAGTGCGGATTTACTGGGACGAAAATTCAAAAACAGGGGAAAAAGTCGAAGTTGGTTTACATAACACTTCAAATAAGGGAGGTTTTGTCTTTAAAGCCGATAATTCTTATTGAACTCTTCAATATGATTCTTAATGACCTCCAAAGCCCATGGCTCTCTGTCGGGTTCTCTGTCGCACAAACCGATCAGGACAATGACCGGAGAACAGTAGGCAACTGCTAACGTGTAAGGATCTGCCTCCTTCATCTTTCCTGCCTGCATTAAATTCTTAAACAAAGAGGCATGTGCATTATACTGAATCTCCACGTAGCGTTCATTGTAGGTTCTTGCCATATCTGCCATGTGGAACTGTTCCACTGTCATCAGCTTGCGCATAAGTGCCGGATACTCGTCGTGCAGCGTTGCGGAAAACAGTTGCTGCATCCGCTCAATCTGCTGATCAGGTGTCATATCAATGTATTCCTGAATTTTCTCAGGATGCTTATCAAAATCAACACCAATCTTTGTCATCTGATGGGCAAAGCCTTTTTCTCCAAGCTCTAATACTGCTTCAAAGAGCTCTTTCTTATTCTTATAGTGCTTGTACAATGCCGGTGCACTGACATTCACTGCCTCTGCAATCTGTGATACGGTTACTGCCTCATAGCCTCCCCTTGCAAAAAGCTTCAGGGCTTCTGTAAGGAAAACCTCCTTCGTGCTTCTCTTCTCTTCTTTTTCTACCATACGTTACCTCCAGATTGATAATATTGTAATTTATTCAGCCGAGACTGCCAAATTCTTAACCCAACGTTCTTTCTTGAGCCACCAGTGTGCACACAGCACCTTAAGAAAGTCAACACTCTTTACCATCATGTACATCATGACCGGTCCAAGGTTTGTACACAGAGCAATAAAGAAAATTCCCGGGAGAATCAGTAAAATCGTAGTGACACCATCCACAAGCATACCCATCATGGTATCTCCTCCCGCTCTGGATACGGCAAACTGCGCATTGACATATACCCACACCGGCATAAACAGTGACATCATCATAACCATTTTATCACAAATCGACTGTGCACTGATACTTAAGTTTGCAAAAACAATCGGAATTAGGAATCTGGTCAGCATTCCCATGATACCCATGAAGATTCCAAAGATGAATGCAGCAGTTAGCATCCAGTTCTTCTGTCGCTTCGCCTCTTCCAGATCACCGCTTCCAAGGGACTGTCCGATAATGACACCCGTTGCTGTCGTGATTCCTCCAAAGGACACAAAGAAAAGATTCGCGATGGCAAAGCTCGATGCCATACCGGATACCACGTCTGCGCCGCCACGTCCGTTATACAATGCTGTTGTTACGGTCTCAGAAATAACCCAGAGCATCTCTGAACCCAACATCATAGAGCCCTTCTGGAGAATTCTGAAAAACAGCTTGATATCCACATGAAACAGCGTATGCAGCCGGAAGGCGAAGGGCGGCTTCTTCACAAGAACCAACAGCAGGAACAGCGCCATTTCAACGCATCTTGCCACAATGGAGGCGTACGCCGCACCGCGTACCTCCAATCTCGGTGCCCCAAGATTACCGTAAATCAGCACCCAGTTTAGGAAGGTATTTACGCAGGTTGCAAAAATCGAAATAAAGAGCGGTGCCTTAACCTGCCCAATCTCACGCAAAGATGAGGCAATCGCACTGGAAATCAGTACCGGCAGACCCATATAACCCATCAAAAACATATACTGCTGGGACTGGTCCAGAATCAGATCTGCCTGGGAGTTACCCATGACCATCAGGCTCAGGATCTGTCTGGGAATTCCCATACATACAAACAGATACAAAATAATCGCCAGGCCACCCATAATCAGCTTAAAGCGGAGCGCCTGCTGCATGCCCTCCTCATTCTTTGCGCCGGAATACTGGGTCATGAAAATACCGCCCGCCATACAGATGGTATTTAAAAACACCATAAAGACAAACAAAATCTGTCCGGCAATATTCACTCCGGACATCTTGATATCTCCTAATCCTGATACCATAAAATTATCAATTAAGGAAACCAGATTCTGAATCAGCATCTGCAGCATAACCGGAAGTGCAATCTTTATCGCCTTTCTATAAAAAGACGCGTCTGCAAAATATTTTTGTCTTTTCATTGATCAAAAACTCCCTTCATCTGTGTTAACACAAGTTAACACTCCTTGGATAGATTAGTATATCTTTTCAATAATGTCCAGTGTTTTTTTCTCTTTTCGATATTCCA
>CALZEZ010000001.1 GCA_945643825.1 uncultured Lachnospiraceae bacterium | reverse complement strand
TCCGGCAAAGCTCACATTCAGATGTCCCGGAAGACAATCCACCATGGGACTGTTGCGTTCGCAGCACACCACACTGTTCAGCCTTTCCCATAAGCTTTCCCGAAGCCCTATCACATAATCCATGCTTCTCATCTGTTCCATCGCAAGCTTAGATGCTGCTGCCATCCCGACAATTCCCGGCACATTCTCTGTACCGGAACGAATTCCCAATTCCTGACCTCCGCCATGTAAAAAAGACTTCAGTCGATATCTTCTGTTCACATATAAGAAGCCGACCCCCTTAGGTCCTCCCCATTTATGGGCACTGACAGACATCATCGAAAATCCGTCCGACACGGACACCGGAATGCTGCCGTAAGCCTGCACTGCATCCGTATGAAAAGGTATTCCGTGCGCAGCCGCAAGCTCTGCGATTTCTGCTACCGGCTGAATCGTTCCAACCTCATTATTGGCATACATAATACTGATCAGAATGGTATCCTGCCGGATCGCGCGTAAAACCTGCACCGGATCCACCCTGCCATTGCCTAAAACAGGCAGATAGGTGATGGAAAAGCCCTGTCTTTCAAGCTCTGCACAGGTATTAAGTACTGCCGGATGCTCTATTTTGCTGGTGATAATATGTCCACGACCTGCCGCCTGCGCAACACTCTTGATTGCCCAGTTATCACTCTCTGTTCCCCCGCAGGTAAAAAAGATTTCCTCCGGAGCACAGCCTATACCTTCTGCAATCTGCGCTCTTGCTTCCCGAAGAGCCTTTCTGGCATGACTGGCCAGCGAGTACCCGGCGGAAGGATTGCCATACTCCTCACAAAAGTATGGGAGCATGGCATCTAACGCCTGCCTTCTTAGCGGGGTGGTCGCCGCATGATCCATATAAACTGTCATTATCGAATTACAACCGCTTTGTGTCCGGTCAGTTCCTCACTTCTTGCATCCGGCTGAGCCAGCCCAACGTATACCGTACACTCCTGTGGCACCTCGATCCAATTTGCATCCTCATCGAAATAACCAAACGCTTTGGGAGGAAGCACAAGCTCAAGGGTTTTCTTCTCTCCCTTCTTGAGTGCAACCTTTTTAAATGCTTTCAGCTGAGGATTCGGTGTATTATCCCTCTCTACCTTGACATAAACCTGGATAACATCCGCTCCGTCATATTCTCCTGTATTCTCAATGGTTGTCCTTACAACAGCACTTCCGTCTGCCGCTCTATCCATCGTTGTCTCAGACAGAGCAAAGCTTGTATAGGACAGACCATATCCAAACGGATATAATGCTTTGTTCTGCATATAGCGGTAGGTTCTGCCCTTCATCGAATAATCCGTAAACTCCGGGATCTCATCTAATGATCCATAGAAGGTGATCGGAAGCTTTCCTTCCGGACAGTTCTCACCAAACAAAATTCTTGCGATGGCTGCTCCCCCCTGTGCGCCAGGATATCCGCCATAAAGGATCGCATTGGCATGCTCATTTGCATATCCGATTGCAAGAGCACTGCCTGCAAGGAGAACCAGAATTACCGGCTTGCCGGAAGCAACGGCTGCCTCCAATACCTGCTGTTGTAATCCCGGAAGATCAAGTGATGGTTTATCTCCACTGGCATACTGATTGCCCTGGTCGCCCTCTTCACCCTCAAGTCCAGAGTCCAATCCCAGACAGCAGATTACAACATCCGATGCTGCACAGACACCCTTGACCTCAGAGATACGATCGTTCTCTACCGCCAGATTCTCCACTCTGTCCTTACACAGATGACAGCCTTCTGAATAGAGAACTCTTACATCCTCTCCCACATAATCCTGTATTCCCTCTAAAACGGTAACATAACGGGAGCTTGTGCCCTCATAGTTTCCTACCAGGGCGCGTCTGTTATTTGCATTTGGTCCGATCACTCCTATCGTGGATACCTTTTCCTTCTTAAGCGGCAACAAACCATCGTTCTTTAATAATACCATACTCTCAAGAGCAACCCTGCGGTTCAGCTCCTGCATTTTGGGAGAGTCAACCTCCAGATAACTGATCTCATCAAAGGCAGTCGGTTCCGAATCAGCCATAATACCTAATTTGTATCTCGTCGTAAACAAACGAACCAGAGCCTGGTCAATGGTTTCCTCTTTGATCAATCCTTTGTTGACAGCCTCCTCAAGATAGGAAAAGAGATTGCCACAGTTTGTATCGCAGCCGTTATTGACAGCCAGTGCCACAGACTCAAGAGGTCCATCCACAACCTTGTGTCCCTCATAGAAATCCTTAATTGCCCAACAATCAGAGGTAACATGTCCTTCAAAGCCCCAGTCATCGCGCAGAATATCCTGAAGCAGCGTCTTACTTCCACAGCATGGCTCACCATTGGTACGATTGTAGGCGCCCATCACTGCCTCTACCTTTGCCTCCTTGACACAGGCCTCAAAGGCAGGAAGATAGGTTTCATACAAATCCTGCTTTGACACCTCTGCATTAAAGAAATGACGAAGATCCTCCGGTCCGCTGTGTACTGCAAAATGCTTTGCACAGGCAGCTGCTTTCATATGATTCTCATCATGCCCCTGAAGACCATTGATGAAGCGTACACCAAGTCTGGAGGTAAGATAAGGATCCTCTCCATAGGTCTCATGACCTCTTCCCCAACGGGGATCCCTGAAAATGTTTACGTTAGGTGACCAAAAGGTAAGTCCCTTATAAATGTCTGTATCACCATACTGCTGCTGCATATTGTACTTTGCGCGTCCCTCGGTCGCAATCGCATCTCCGACCTCTTCCATCAGATCCTCATCAAAGCTTCCCGCCATTGTGATTGCCTGCGGGAAAACAGTGGCAACACCCGCACGTGCCACGCCATGCAGCGCCTCATTCCACCAGTTATAGGCCTTTATATCCAGTCTCTCGATTGCCGGTGCCCAGTTAAGCATCTGGGAGCACTTCTCGGATAATGTCATCTTTGCGACCAGTGCTTTGGCCTTCTCACGGAAAGCCTCATTTTTTTCTGCATTAAATATCACTTCACTCATTGTTTTTTCCTTTCTGTCTATCTTAACTATTGTATTATTTGGGATTGATCTCAATTAACTCCGGCACAAATCCCGGATCGATTGAGTAGATTTTCAGAGTGTTGACACCGTCTTTTGCCTTGGTCACAAAAGCAGTTCGTCTCTCATTCTCAAGTACACCTCGAGCCCATTGCCTGCAACGATTCTCACCTGCCGCATAATCCTTATCGACAGAAGCAACCTCGGAAAAAGCCCCCTCGTTCATCTGATAGGCAAATTTCAGTTCCCCACCTCGGATCAACGGGTTCGATGGTGCAAGATGTACTACAATCTCGACCTCGCAGGCTTTGTCCAGATACATCATATATTCCATGCAGGGTGCATCTTCCTTGGTATAGGTCTTAAGACACGGAAGCACCTTACAGCCGGAGTCATAGATTCCATAAGGCTTAAGAATCTGCCATGCCGCATCTGCATGCACCGCATCCTCTGCCTGGATTTTCAGTCCTGTTTTGGGAACAAAAGGTATATTCTGCGGCAGATTCTCGGGATACGCCGCTGCCTTCACGCAGATGTCCACATGTGTCTGCTCAGACCGGACACACAGCTTTGCCTCAAGCTCACGATCCCCAAGCTCCTGTGCTTTTGCAAGAAACGCTTTCTCATCTCTGGTTACAACAATCTGAACCGTTTCATTTTCCGGTGAATTCCCGAGTGTCGCTTCCTTTAAGGATATCTGTAACCATTCCGCATCATTTTCCACGCAAAATGAGATAGGGAGCAGCGCACCGTTTGCTACCGTGATGATAAATTCCTTATTTTCCGGATTCAAGAGTGTATCGGACACCAGCTGCTTTCTCGTCCAGTCCCCACCCATGCTGTAGTCTTCTGTTCCGGAAAGAGTAACGACCATTCGCGGCTTTCTTGCAGGATATACTTTCTGCACCACCGGATACCGGCATTCCTCATCATTCCAGTAGATGAAGCCAACATGCTCGGAGCGCATGATATTATCCCACTTTCCGTCTGCAACACGATGATACCGATCCTGTAAAACGGCATCACGTGCGATACAGTCCTCAACCAGCTGACCATACCGATTGGCGTCCATACGCCCCTGCCTTGCGTAGAGAGCGTTCTTCCCTGCATAAATCTGCATGCGATTTACATTGGCAGATGCTACAGCTGGAAAATACAGAAGCTCATAGACAGAGGCTACCCCTGCATCCTTATCAACATCTTCTTTCTTTACATGGTTTTCTGCTTCGGCAAGAACATCCTCGGCGAGCTTTTCTATACAGTCCCACTCCTTTAACACCCGGTCAGCCTCTCCGGAAGCAACACTGTAACGATTCTGATTCAATGCCTCCGGTCGACAGATGCTGTTTCTTCTCGTATAACCATTTAAAACAGCACAGGCCTTTTCCTGTCCTTCCTCGGATAAAACTGCACCAAACTGTCGTGCCACCCATGCTTTCGTGTACTGCTCCGTAGAATTCGGATTGGAGCTTCCCCACTTATCAAAATCATAGGCGAGATCCAGGAAGTATGTAAGCGGCAGCTCCTGTGGCTTCAAATCTCCTACATTGACGATCCATATGTCACGCACACCATACTCATAACACTCGGTCATCTGCTCCCATACCTTAGGAAGATAAGTACTGTTTACCCACTCATAGGAAACGGGATCTCCATGGTAATCAAAGTGGTAATACATTCCATAGCCACCCTTATGCTCTCTCATCTTCTCTGTGGGCAGTGTCCTCATATTGCCGAAATTGTCCTCACACAGCATGAGTGTGACACCATCGAGCTCTTCCCAATCCTTCAGTCCCGCCGTGGTTTCATCTCCGTAAAAATACGCCTCCACCTCTTTATAGAGAGCCAGAAGTCGTGGAACCTTATCGAGATCCGGATCAATACACTCTCTTAACAGCTCATTCTGCGTTGTGATGACTTCTCTGAGATAGTTGATATTATCTGCAAGAGTGGCGTCATGTCCCAAAATCGTGCTATCCCGCTCTCCCCTCATTCCGATTGTGATAATATTTTCAAACGGTGCATTGCGCTTTAAGCCATCCCGCCAGTAACGAATCAGTCCCTCTTTATTCTGGTCAAAATTCCATGCGTTTCCGTAAATGGAATCCTCTCCTCTGACCAGATCCCATTCCTCGCTATGTCTGGAGCATGGCTCATGATGTGAATTACTCATTACGATTCCATATTCATCAGCCAGGATCGCATTCTCCAATCCCGGTCCGTCCAGGCTAAAATTGGAGGTCCACATGGCCGGCCACAGATAATTGCCATGCATTCGCAACAACAGTTCAAAAACATGATCATACATCTGTGCTGTAAATCCGCCGAAATGAGAGAATGTCCAGTTCCCATAGGACGGCCATTCGTCATTAATGAACAAGCCACGGTATTTGACACTGGGCTCCTTTGACACCATGTTGACACTCTCATCGAAGACAACCTCATCTCTATGGGCCGGCATACAGTCAGCAAACCAGATCCAGGGAGACACCTCCAGCAATTCTGAGATATGGAACAGACCATATATCGTTCCACGCTTATCACTGCCCGCAATCAACAGAATCTGTCTGTCGTGTACAGTATCCTCTAACAGGCGGAAAGCATATACCTCCCGTTTCCCCTTTATGTCCTTAGGATCAAAAAGCCCTCCTGCACTCAGCTCATCCAGATAAGTACTCTTTCCCAACGTCACCGCAACAACTATCTGCTTCTTTGCCGGGAGCTGTTCCACAACCGGAACCTCCTCGTCTGTTACAAGACATATATCACCTGCAACCTTACCGGCAACCCTCTTAACTCCCGGGAACGCCTGTGGTTCCACATAAATGCATGTCTTATCGCAGCCCCTCTTTACCACGAAATTCATGTTAACAAACCATATCCTTTCTGCTGTATTTAGATTCTACCATTATAGCAATTTCTTCCTCTTTCTGCTAATCATTTATAGCCACATAGTGTTCAGATTTTGTTCTTTTATTCCCAACCAGCGCAAATAATGACCAAAAAAAAGCAATCCCTCCATTGTGAAGATTCCCAGCCTCTAGTACAATGATATAAAATGAATTTAATTGGGGTATTATTTATGTACAGAACAATCTTTATCGACCAGTGCGGTTACCTGTGTGATGGCAGAAAGCAGGTTACCTTTCGTGCTGATGCACCGGTCGATTTTACGGTGCGTCAGACAGATGGCACAATCGTTTACAGAGCCTGTGCCAATACGCCGATACAAAACACTTCTGCAAAGGAAACCAACTATATCGGTGATTTCTCTGCTGTTACCACGCCTGGCCGCTATTACATTGTGACTCAGGACAATCACGAATCAGAGACCTTTGAAATTTCAGCGCAGCCCTATCAGGATGTATTTCAGAAGAGTATGGCGTTTTTCTATCTGCAAAGCTGTGGACGAGAGCTGCCTGACAAGGCTGCCGGTATTTATGGACACTGCGCCTGTCACACAACAGCAGCCAGATCCTATGACGATCCATCCATTACAAAGGATGTCACAGGTGGCTGGCATGATGCAGGTGATTACGGACGTTATGTGGGACCCGGTGCCATGGCGGCAGCCCAGCTTCTCTATGCCTGGGAGCGCAATCAGAAACTATGTGAAAGCTATGAGTGCCCGGATTCGGATACCGTGGTATCACTTCCCGCCTATCTGGCGGAAGTAAAGGTCGAGCTGGACTGGATGTGCAAAATGCAGCGACCAGATGGCGCAGTCTACCATAAAGCGACCTGCTATCATTTCTGCGATTTCATTATGCCGCAGGAGGAAAAGGAACCCATTATTCTAAGCCCGGTATCCGTCACCGCAACCGGAGATTTTGCAGCGGTATGTGCTCTTGCTGCCCGTATCTACGACCGCTATGATTCTGGTTATGCTGCAAAACTAAAGGAAGCATCCCAAAAGGCCTACACTGCAATGAAGGAAATGGATATTCCGGGTGGCTTCCAAAATCCAAAGGAAATTACAACCGGAGAATACGGAGATAAATGTGATCTGGATGAGCGCTATTGGGCAGCTGCGGAGCTTTACCGAACCTTCGGTGATGCCAGGTATCATGATGACTTTAAAGCACTGGCGCGTGAGAAAATCTACCACGGCTACGGTTGGGCAGACATGGGCTCCTATGGAAATCTGGCTTATCTTAGCTGTGAGTATCCGACAGATCCGGACATCCGATCCGCTATCACAGAGGATATATCTGCTTTGGCGAACATGCTTCTTGCCGTTGCAAATGACGATGGTTATGGCACCGCATTAAAAAGCACGGAATATATCTGGGGAAGTAATATGAATGTAGCAAACAACGGACTTCACCTGTATGATGCCTACTGCATCACCCACGATACACGATATCTGGATGCTGCCGCAGACCAGCTTCACTATCTGCTCGGACGCAATCCCATGGGCTTATGCTATATCACCGGCTGCGGAACAAATGCCATCAAGCATCCGCACCATCGGCCTTCCGGCTTCCTCGGCAAAGCGATGCCCGGCATGCTCTCCGGTGGTCCGTGTGACTGGCTTGCAGACGATTGTGCCAAGGGGATTCTCACCTCAGACACTGCTCCTGCAAAGGCTCTGATCGATATGACCGGAAGCTACTCTACAAACGAAGTAACCATATACTGGAATTCTGCATTCCTGCAGCTCTTAGCCTCTGTTCTTTCCTGTTATTAAAGCAAATGTTCTATCAAAGCTTGCCCACGACAAAAGGACTGTCAAACCGACAGTCCTTTTTATGTTTTAAACGGTATAAGCAAGACGCGAAAATCTTGCACTTGCCTGCGTTTCCCTGTCTGTAACTGCATAGAGACCGACCGTGCAGCCCACAAAGCCTCCTGCTACCTCTGTCGACAGATTCCGGACATCCAGTTTGTCTGTCACCGTGATTCCATCCACATGAGCGCTTGCCTGTAAGCCGTCCACACGGATTCCTACAGTTATGACCGGCTTATTAGCAACTGTCACCTCACCCATTGACCTGTCTGTTCCGTTCTCGCAAAGTATCACCTCTGCAATAAGCTGTTCCGTCCCAAATACCTTCGTAAGCTCCACACGCATGTGATATTCATTGCTCTGAACCAATGCAATACCGGCACGTCCCTCCGTAACACTGTCTGTGCAGACATCACATTCTGCATTGAAATGATGATGCTTCTGCCTGATTGCCAGATAGGACGGCGTTGCTTCCTCTCTCAATGTGGTCTTTGTATATTTCAGCTCAAGCCCGCTTCCTTCCTGCAATTTTGCAAAGTCATCTGCCGGTCTGCGAAGGGCCAAAAACTCTGGTCCAAGCTCTGACATGGCTGTAAAATCATAGACACTGTCATTCTCACAGCAGGACTTCTCGGGTATCCATTCCGGAAGATCAATCGAGATGGTGTCAGTGAGCATTCCCACCCCAACATTCACGATCGGCCAGTCATTCTCCCAGGTTACCTTTGCCATGAAGGTCTCACGCCCCATCGTTGTAAAGCCCTCAAGAGGACGAACAGCAAGCATGACCATGTACCACTCACCGGCAGGTGTCTGGACAAGATCTCCATGTCCAACATATTTGATCGGATAATCCTTTCCTAAATGTCTATGTGTAATAATCGGATTGCAGAAATTATTCTCATAGGGGCCAAACAGATTCTTACTGCGGCAGATTGTCTCAGCATGCTCTGGTCCGGTGCCGCCCTCCGCATTCATAATATAATAATAGTCTCCTATTTTATAAAGGTGTGGCCCCTCCGGCCATACAATCTGCTTCATGGCACCATTCCAAACATTGTGAACCTCTCCCACAAGCTTGCCCTGCTCCAAATCGAGCTCCTGAATCCAGATATAGTAATCCCCGTTGTACCGGCAGCCATCCGGATTGGGATGGGTTCCGATATAATAGCACTTACCGTCAGTATCAAAGAACAGACTCGGATCAATTCCGTCTGCTCCCTCCAGATAAACAGGCTCAGACCACGGACCTGCCGGATCTTTTGCAGTTACATAGAAATTCCCGCCATAGGAAACATTTGTACAAATACAATAAAAGGTTCCCTCATGGTAACGGATTGTCGGTGCAAATAAACCTCTGGAATGACCGGTCGCTTCAAGAGGGAGCTGACTTGGTCTGTCAAGAACATTACCAATCTGCTCCCAGTGTGCAAGATCCCTGCTATGTAGAACCGGTAATCCCGGAAAATAAGCAAAGGTGGAATTGACAAGATAATAATCCTCTCCTACCGCACAGATTGAGGGATCCGGATAAAATCCGGGCATAATAGGGTTGTTTGCTGTTACACTCATGTTTACTCCTCTCCTCCGGCAAACACATAAAACGCCGGCTTTGGTTGATAATGCTCATCAAAAAGCAACGGACATTGTGGCAGACTCTTCTTGCTTCCTCCACCAACATTTGACCTGCTTTGCAGCCAAGAATAATGATCGACGGTTCCCCAGAAAGTGATTCCTCCTACACAGATATCGTCCTGCGCATTTTTGTTCTTAAGAGTAAAGTATAAGGTCTGATAACGCTGCGCCATCTTCTTATACTCGGCTTCCTTTGCCTCATCACTTCCATCGTAATCGTCACTGGCCTTCATATCCACTTCGGTTAACTGGATTTGCCCCACCACAGCCGCATACCGACTGATCGCTGTTTCAAATTCACTAAAGCTTGGTCCTGAGACACTGTAATGTCCCTGCATTCCCATTCCATCGATTCGGGTTCCCTCACCTGGGACACCCTCCTGCTCCTTCACCGCCTTTAAAAGCTCCACAATTCCCAGAGACTTCTTCGATGAACATTCATTATAATCATTATAGTACAGTTCCACTTCCTGCGGTGCATACTGATTGGCATATCGAAATGCATTGATAATATACTCGTTGCTCTGATAGACAGCCCACCAGCTGGAATTGTTGCCGTGTGTGTCGTTTGAGAGCGGTTCATCCGGATTTTCCTTCTCGGTCCGATAGCTTCCGGTTGCGTCGCTGATTGCCTCATTTACGACATCCCATCCATAAAACATCCCATGATACTTACTATCCGGTCCGGTGAAGTGAGTCAGCACCGAACAGATATACCACTCCAGACGCTTATTCATCTCATCCACACTGACATAATTCTGTGTCTTATCATAATTCTCATGGAAGAACCATTCCGGTGTCTGAGAATGCCACACAAGAACGTGTCCGCGTACCTTGATCTGCTTTTCAGGGTTGTCCTGATTCCAAAGAAGTACCTTGTCGAGAAGCTTCTCCGCCCTGCTGTAATCCAGCTTGGGTACGGTCATAATTTCTCCGCCAAAGGTGATCTCCTCTGTTCCGGGACACCTTGCATTGCTGTAGCCAAACATACAGTCAGGCTTAAGCTCATTTTCCAAAGTAACCGCATTATAGTGTGTCGTCACTAGATTCCACAGCTTCTTATCCTGCAGAATCTGCCCACTGATGCAGGTTCCGATATATCCTCCAAGCTCCTTCTCCACAGCATCGCGCAGAATCGGTACTTCCTCCTCCGTCTCCTGAGACTTCGGCTCTTGCTCCTGTTCCTCCGGGTTCTGATCCGATATCATTTCTTCTTCCTGTTCTTTACTGATCTGTTCTGCATCAGTCTCACCTGCAGCGCCGCCCGGATTCTTCATCTCGACTACTACCTGTTCTCCTGTCTGACCTTTGTCACCACATCCGGACAAGCTCACGGTCGTGAGAACAAGCGTTAATGCCATAATCCTCAGCATAACATGTCTATACTTTCTTTTCATCATGCTCTCCATTTCCTGTCTGCAATTTTGCTATATCGATTGTACTCAAAAATCCATAATCCTGCAAGAAAAAGATATAATTTTCTCGTTTCATAATAATACTTATGTTGCAAAATATCCTATGCCCGACCAAAAAGGCCGGGGAAAAATCCCCGACCTCAAAAGCCTTTGTTTTCTTCTATTATCTTTGTACACGTGCTCCGGCACCACCCATGATTGCTTCCACTTCCTTCTTGCTTGCCATTGTGGTGTCTCCTGGAGTCGTCATAGCCAACGCACCATGAGCTGCTCCATAATTTACGGCTATACCGGCATCTCCCGTTGTCATCAATCCATAAATCAGACCGGATGCAAAGGAATCTCCACCGCCTACACGATCCATGATTTCAAGTCCCTTGTAATCCTTGGCCTTATAAATCTCACCATCTGCCCAGCAGATTGCGCTCCAGTCGTTCACGGTAGCTGTCTTTACCTCACGGAGAGTCGTTGCAACCGCCTTGAAGTTCGGATAGGTCTTAGCTGCTTCATTGATCATCTTCTTGTAGCCATCAAGATTCAATTCCTTGAGGTTAGCATCATTTCCCTCAATCTCGAAACCAAGGCAAGCCGTGAAATCTTCCTCGTTTCCGATCATGACATCTACATACTTCGCAATCTCTTTATTTACTTCCTGTGCCTTTGCCTGTCCACCGATAGCGCTCCACATAGAAGGGCGATAATTCAAGTCATAAGATACGATTGTTCCGTATTTCTTAGCTGTTTTGATTGCCTCAATAACTGTCTTACAGGACTGCTCCGATAAAGCAGCGTAAATTCCACCGGTATGAAGC
Source organism: uncultured Lachnospiraceae bacterium (assembly GCA_945643825.1). Lineage (GTDB taxonomy): Bacteria > Bacillota > Clostridia > Lachnospirales > Lachnospiraceae > UMGS2037. The sequence goes on along the minus strand of CALZEZ010000001.1, from coordinate 13,461 downwards.
CATCTTGCTCCAAGCTCGCCGAAAATATAATCAAAGTCAAAATCCTCAGGCGTAGCTTTGGAAATCGCCGTATTGGCACGATCAGAACATCCCACAGCACCACGAATACCGAATCCGCGCTCTGTAAAGTTGATACCATTTCGACAGATTCGTCCGATACCATCGGTTTTCACCCATTTAATCAAAGAGGTATCAACGCCTCCCTGCAGGATAAAGTCCTCCATCAGCATACCAATCTCATTATCTGCAAAAGCAGTAATCACGCCAGTCTTCATACCGAAGCATCTGCGCAGTCCGCGTACCACATTATACTCTCCGCCGCCCTCCCAGGCTCTAAACTGTCTGGCTGTCCGGATACGTCCCTCACCCGGATCCAGGCGGAGCATAACCTCTCCAAGGGATACCGCATCATATTTGCATTCACTCGCAGGTCTCAAATTTAAATCCATTTTCTTCTCTCCTTATGTTTTTCTCTATTTCTGTAACAGATGAACGGCAAAGCCACAAATCTCATCCTTCAGATAGATTGCTTTATAATCACCATTCGCATCCGGCTTGCAGGTGTCATAATCAAATTGTACTCCCATACGCTCCAGATGATATACCGCGCGTTTAATATAGTTTGTACCAATGGCGATATGTCCGTTTCTGCCAAGATAAGGAGTCTTCATCACCTCTACAGCCGTACCTGCAAACACAGAGCTGTTACCCATCTTCTTCGTAAAGCCAAACATCTTCTCGAACAGCTCAACTGTCTTAACTGCCTCTTCCTCATTTGAAGCATTAATACCGACATGACGGATTTCAAAGCCCAACATTTTGGTAACCGCTTCACGTGTCAGCTGCTCAATCTTATCAAACTCACCGGCTGCCACAAGCTCCTTCTTCACCATCCAGCTTCCGCCACAGGCAACGATCTTCTTGAAATCCAGATAATCCTTCAAATTATCTGCATTGACACCACCGGTTGGCATAAACTTCATCTTTGTATAAGGGGCAGACATTGCCTTAATCATTGCAATACCGCCATTCTGCTCTGCCGGGAAGAATTTTACCACGTCCAGACCAAGTTCAATAGCCTGCTCTACATCTGAGGGATTGGCAGTACCGGGAAGAATCGGATAACCCTTCTCAATACAATGCTTCACCACCTTGGGATTTAATCCCGGACTTACAATAAACTTCGCACCTGCAGCAGCTGCGCGATCTGCCTGTTCCGTGGTAAGAACAGTGCCTGCTCCTACTAACATTTCCGGAAAGCTCTGCGTCATAATCCGAATCGACTCCTCCGCAGCATCTGTGCGGAAGGTTACTTCTGCGCAGGGAAGGCCTCCGTTCATCAGTGCCTCTGCCAAAGGCTTTGCATCCTTTGCATCATCCAGTGCAATCACAGGAACGATACCAATCTTGCTAATTTCTTCTACGATAGGGTTCATAGTTTTCCTCCATATAAACAGCCTGTTTTTGAAAATGTAAGCGTTTACATTTTCATCTATTCCTATCATACAATTTTTTTCAAAAAAATTCTACTGGTATTCTAAAAAAAATTTATTTTATTGTGGCTGTTTGCCTATGTATGCCAGAATACCGCCATCCACATACAGAACATGTCCATTTACGAAATTGGATGCATCAGATGCAAGAAAGACAGCAGGTCCCTGTAAATCCTCCGGTGTTCCCCACCTTGCCGCCGGTGTCTTGGCAATAATAAACTGGTCAAACGGATGTCTGCTGCCGTCCGGCTGTATCTCCCGAAGAGGAGCCGTTTGCGGTGTAGCAATATATCCCGGACCAATTCCGTTACACTGAATGTTATGCTCACCATATTCTGAGCAGATATTTCTGGTTAGCATCTTAAGTCCACCCTTTGCAGCTGCATAGGCAGAAACCGTCTCACGTCCAAGCTCACTCATCATGGAGCAGATGTTGATGATCTTACCATGCCCCTTTTTGATCATGGAAGGAATGACAGCCTTCGATACAATAAAGGGTGCATTCAGATCTACATCAATTACCTGCCTAAACTGCTCTGCAGTCATCTCACACATCGGAATTCTCTTGATGATGCCTGCATTATTGACCAGAATATCAATCACGCCAACCTCTCTCTCAATGGTTGCTACCAGCTCCTGTACCTGTTTCTCATCAGTAACATCACAGACATATCCGTGCGCTTCAATTCCAAGCTCTTTATAAGCTGCAATACCTTTATCCACAAGCTCCCTTTTAATATCATTAAAGCAAATCGTGGCACCTGCCTGTGCATATGCTGTTGCTATCGCAAACCCGATGCCATACGATGCCCCCGTAATCAGCGCTATCTTTCCTTCCAACGAAAAATTTTTCTCAAAACCCATTTCTGTTTCCTCCTTCATTCTTTTTATGGAAGCACAATATCTTCCAGTTCTCTCTTGGGTACATAATGAACCTGATTCTCATCACGATAATAGCGTACATCCCCATTCTCCGGCACCGGAACAATACGAACCTCCTCCATCGGTTTCCCGAGTGCAAGCACCAGATCCACACTATATTTCTCAGGGGAAAGTCCAAGAAGCTCCAACAGCTTCGAACGGTCGACGCTTCCAAACATGCAGCCCCCATAGCCCTTCTCCACTGCTCCAAGCATCATCGTCTGCGCCGTGATTCCATCATCCCACATTTTATTCTTTCCACGCTCTAAGTCACACAGAATCACAATGTAGCCCGTCGGTCGCTCTCCTTCCGTAGGACCATCCCACTCCGGCAGCGCTCCTGCCCAATGAAGTGTTGAAAAAATCTTTGCATTTGTCTGCTCATCGCAGGAGATATAGAACCTGAGTGCCTGGGAATTTGACGTAGACGCTGTCATCCTCGCCAGGTCGACAAGCTCCAAAAGCTGCTCCCTGTCCATTTTTTCCGTCTCGTCAAAGCGTCTGTAGGATCTGGTTTTTAATACAAGCTCCTTCATCATATGTTTTTCCTCCTATTCTTTTTCGGTAGCGTCAAGTGTTCTTTGCTAAGCTCAAAAAATGTATGAAACACACTCTTTACAGCTTCCTTTGTCTCGTCGTCTAACTGTGCCATAGCACTTAAAATCATCTGCATATGCTTCCATCGATCCATTCCCAGATCAATCAGATTATCCGATTCCGTTGCGTTAAGAACCTCAAAAATCGTATTGACAAAAACCCTGGTATGTTCTTCATCTAGTGTATCCAACCAGTCATTAATGGTATCGTCAAGGCGCATGGCAGATGCCGCCATCTTCTTACTCCTCACGAAAGCTCCGTTTCTTACTACCCAGCTCATTGGATCATGCTGCAAAAGACCAATCGCTCTGCTCTCAATCACTTCAAAGTCCTTGCTTCTTTCAAACAGCATCCCGACAAGAGAGGAATGTGGAAGAATCTTCTTTACCCGTGCAGCAATTCGGTCATAATGCCCTTGCTCAAGAATCTCTGTACGGAATCCGGGACCATCCATACTGTAGATCTGTTCTAAGCGTTTCTGCACACTCGGTTTACAATTCATGGCAGCATAAATTGCCAGATTTCCTCCCTTGGAGTGTCCTCCCGTCAGGATGGCACCCTTTATCTTTCCAGCGACCTTGTTCAGATAGATCACGCTTTTTTCCTGCGCCGGAACTGTTTTGGAAAAGGCAAGATTAAAATCCTCCTTCCAGCCGACAATACTCTCATCGGTTCCACGAAATGCAACAAAGGCTCTGCCATCCGGGAGAAAAAAGGTTACTGCACAAAACTGGGTTTCTGCACTCAAGTCCAGACTGGCAACCACGTAGTCGACCTCCAGAGCCGAGAATCTTGGACTTGCTGTCACAGCGTTCCACAAAGCCCTGTTCGTGACCTCATATCTCTCATCCCGAAAGAGCTTCTCCTTCTCGGGATGATTGTCCAGGCATTTCAATGTGACACGTTCCTTTTTTCTCCGGAAGCTACTCTCTATCTCGGTCACCGGAAGAATATCTTCAAATTTCAGATATACCAGCTGGCATAATACAAGGCAGTCCACGTCATTCCAGCTTTTGGCCTGAAAGGTTTCCGGTGTCTTTCGTACGTAGGTTACCATATTTTCCATTACTATCTACTCCATTATCATGGGTTCATCAAACACCTTCAAGGCTTCATGAATCATTTCATGAATTCCTCTATACTGGGTAATATATTCCTGATGCAACTCCTTCACATAGGAAAGCTCCTGCCTCTGCACCGCAATCTCAACGACTCGAGACCACTCGGCAAAATCGCCTGCCCCAATATTTATTGCACAAATCTTTAAATGCGAAACATATATTCCATACTGCTGCAAATCTTCTTTTTTGATCAGATAATCCAGTTTTGAACTCCAATCCGTATTATCAAAGATACGAAGGGCAGACAGATACACTGTCATCTTATTATCACAGCAGCTGATGCCACTTGACACATCCACGCCGCGCAGCCTGGACAGCAGTTCCACATACCTCGAGCCACTCTGCCTGCTCTCCTCCGTTTCCCATGAAATTCTGTCTAACAGTGAAACACTCCGCTTCTTTTCCTGCTTAATATACAGCTGCAAAAGAGTTTCCAGCTGATCCGCCCGGAAGGGCTTGACTATCCACGCATTCATACTTGCCTGCAGATATATCTCTCCGGCAATTTTATCCTGCACACTCCTCACGGCAATAATTGGAAGAAGCTTATAGTAATCCTCCGGAATCCTGCGGATTCTGTTAACACATTCTATCCCATCCATTCCATCTGTATTTACTTCCACGAAAATCATATCAATATCGCGATGTTCTTCCATAAAGCTGACCGCCTGGTTTGCATTCTCTGCAACGACAATCTCCGCTCCATAGCCTTCCAAAACCGATTTTTCAATCACCAGTTCAATTCTGTTCTCACCGACTAACAAAATCCTGGTATTCTGAAGCTGAATTTCATTTGCTGATCTGTCCCACGCAGCATCAAGATTGACATGCTTCCCATAATTCGATGGTCTTCCATCGTAGATCCCCTGCAGAATACCGACGCGAACCACTGTGCTTTCCCACTTCCCATACTCGGGGAAGCACTCCAGTTCACCCTCCAAAGCATCCAGCAACAGATTGATATTCGCATCTGAGGTCCATGCATCCGCACCGGGAAGAACAAGCTCAACCACAAGCTTGCCCTCCTCCGCGTCAAGCTCCTCAAACCATACCCGCACCCGCAGGATTCCCTCCTGCATCGTTGCCATCGCTTTTTTGATGAATTCCAGATAAAACTGTCTGAGGTGAATTTCATCTCCAATCAGTCCCTGCGGAATCTGATTATCGATCTGGCTCGTTATTCTGATTATCTTCTTTGGCTCCTCAAAGATCAGAGCACACATCATATCTGTGAAAAATCGTTCAAAGCGGTAGGCGCCTTTATCTACAGTCAGGTTACCCGGTTCCGTCACAGAATAATCCTCAATCTCAGAAAGAATTCCCATCATCTGAAGTGAAGCCGCCTGAATGGTATCAATAAATGCCAGTTCCTCGGCGGGAAGCTTTCTCTGTTGAAGTCGTCTGGTCATATGCTGGATCGTCTGCAGCGGCTGCTCAATTTCACGACTTACATTACGCAGAAACAGAGTCTTCTCACGGTTCTCCATCGTCACCTGAAATCTTTGTTTTACCACATTCATCAGCTGAATCATTGTGTTGACAAAAATCAGTGTCAGAAAGATCAGCACTCCAATACAGCTATAGGTTCCAAATCCCATGGAAATTACAAACAGATACTTAAGCAGATCAATGGCACAGAACACCAGCAGTAATGTTATGCCGACACAAACCGTGGAGAGAAATCTCTGTTTTTCTTTTTTTACGCTAAGAAACAGCGTAACGAGGATACAGACCAGTCCAGCTCCAATCAATACAACGGTTCGTTTCGTTGTGTCAACTAACTGTGTCGAAGTAAATAACACCAATCCAAGGTTTATAAAATAATTAATTGCATAAACAACGGTTAATCCATAGAAGATCTCCTCATAACGCCGCTCTTCTATCTCGTTGATGTATAGACACATCGGTATCGGAAACACCATGGTGAAGAAAAAGGACATAGTGTTTAGCAAATTCATATTTCCGGCATAAATCTGGCGAATCTTGCTCTCACACAAAATCCACCCGGCAAAGCAGATTAGAAAGAGGGCAAGAAAAAACATCTGTCGACTTCGCCACACATTTTTGCGAAGCGCAACATGTAGCACCAGAAAAATCAGACCGGAAATCAGAACAATCAGGCCGGTATAGAGAAGCAGACCATACTCACCAAGCAGATAGAACATGATGCCCAAAGAATCACCAATGTATACCTCATTCAGTATTCCTGCATACTCCGGCAGCACAGAACGGAAAATCAGTTCAATCGTTTTTCCGCAATACTCCTCCTTTAAGTCGACAAAAAGCCATACACTTGCCGATGCCTGCCCAATCACACGGTAATGCTCATCTGAGTAGGTTTCTATCATCTTACCATCGATCCAGACCTCAACATCCTGCTGTGAGCTTCGAATGCATAAGGTCTGATCCGCCCCATAGACCGTCGGTATTACATTGTTAATCCGTATTTCCTGTCTGCCGTCCATGTCAATTTCCGCCGGCAGGGTGATTCTCTCCGACTGTCCATCCGTTGTCTCATAAAGCCAGCCCTGATTCCAGACAGAACATCCTCTCCTGCCAAACCACATATTCTTATAGGGAGAAACCGCCATAATAACAAACAGAACAATCACACTGGTAAGAACAACCCCAAATAACAGATATATCCATTTCTTCCATTGTGATGTGACCTTCTTCTTCGCTTTCCAGTTCATTTTGGTCTCCTAACACATTATCCATCGTGTGACAAAGCGTCTAATCCATTGTATCATAATACCTTAAAAGTAACCACACAACATTTCCATAGCTGGCAATTCCCTCTTCCACACCATTCAGGGTCAGATTTGTATCCAGAAAGGCATGTGAGGCCTTTGATACGGTCTCCGTAGACAAAATAGCATTCTCTTCCACAGCTGCCCATGCCTCTTCTGTCAGGAAAACCGAGTCCTTACAAACCTGCTCCGAAATCAAGGGATACTGATAATACAACTCTACATTCTCCGAGAGACTCTCAAAAAACGCTTCATCTACATATCCCAGCACACTGAGAACAGCACTATATTGGAAAAACTTATCATCTGACGTACTGCACGCCAGATAGCTGATAAAGTTCGCGTCATCCTCAAAAAGAACTCCCTTCAGGTGTGAAAGCTCATGACAGAAAGTCGCAGGTTCATTCATGATATACATCTGTGTGTTATAGTTTGCCTCCATTGAAAAAGGGAAATAATAGCCCAGAATATACTGCTGACTAAAAAAGCCGGAAAAGAAAAGCCCCTTCGGATTGGGATAGTAACCCTGTAGCTGCACAATCTCCTCTCCCAGCCTCTGCATTTGAGAAACAGCCTGTGCCTTAGCATCTCCATTGTAGATCACAGCTCCATTCTCATCGCGTTCCATCTGTTCACACAGCTCGTTTGCCTGTGTCACAAGTCTGTTTCTCAGTTGGATCAGTTCCTCCACCGTATAATCCCTTGCCGTTTCCTCCGGCAGAATTTTGTCTGCAAATGGATTTGTATGATACAAAATCAGACAATTGAGTGTCATGATTAAATAAACAACAAGAAGCAACCATGCAACGCCTCTATAGAAACGCAAAAAAAAGCGTCCCGGTTTCGCCCGCCTGATTAAGAAACGTATTCCAAGAATAACCGCAGCCACCGCGGAAAAGAAAAGAAGCACCACAAAGCCATAGAGCATCCACTCACCGACTGAAAAAGGGAAAAGACCAGTTAATCGTCCATATGTCTCTCCCCACAGAGGAAAAACATGACTCACATACCAGTCTGCAAATCCAGAGCTCGTCCATGCAATAACATTTATGAAGCTGATAACCAGAAAAAGAATCAAATAAACAGTCATAATCAAAAACAAAGTGATAGAAGAGTTCCCCTGTTTCTCAAACTCTTCTATCACTTCCCTTAAGCCCTTCCCCTTTTACTTATTTTGGACTTTTCGAAAGCATCATAGCACAGGAAGTGCTACCGATTTGCCACCGACTCAGTCAAAATCATAAAAATTTGCCAAAGTTTCCTCACCCCAGTCATAATCAAACAGGTATTCTCCGGTAAACTGGTCCTTTTGTGCCTCGGGATTCTCCAGATATTGATAATAGTCACAGTCAACCTGCTCAGGTTTTATGTAGCAGCACCCTCGTCCGGTTTCAAATACATTACGGCAATCAGCCTCTCTTAACGCTTTCTGTATGGAAATAATCGCCTTGCGATACAGGCGCTTGACTCTTTCATCATAGTCTCTGTCTGGCCAAAGCTTGTCAATTGCCTCTTCCATAGTCACGATGCCACCCTTATGGTCAAAGCATAGAGCAAGGAGCTCTCTGGCTTTCGTGTTACTGATCTGCAGCACCTGACCATCCACGAAAATATTAAAGCGTCCAAACATCTGGACTTTTATTCTGTGCCCCTGTCGTCTCGAGAGCAGCTTTGCTCTTCGCACCAGATCCTCTATATCATAGTGGTCATATGGCTTCATAATACAATAATCTGCTTTTATTTTCAGCGTTTCCACTATGTACTGACTGTATCCTGTCACATACACCAAAACCAGCTCCGGATAGAGCTCTTTCAATCTCTTGCCAAGTTCAATACCATTTAGCTCTGCCATTTCCACATCCAGAACTGCAAACTCAATCGGATGCTTTTTTGCAAAATCAAGTGCATCCACAGGCTGGGTAAATCTCCCGATTATCTCGATTTCAGGCATGTCACGGCACTCCATCTCAAACAAATCCAGTGCCAATGGCTCATCATCCACAATTATTGTTTTCATATTCCACAATGCTCTTTTCATCTGTAGGAATTGTGATTATCACATTCCCTTCCCCTGAGTCCTTCCACTCCCACACTACCTCACTTCGCGGCAGCTTCGACAGTCTGAGTCGTACACTCTCCGCTCTCTCAGCTAACATCTGTCTCTCCCGTCCAGATATCCCGGGGATTCCGCCACCCTCAAGCTGTATTTGTATTTCAACACTGCTTTGATGAAGAATTGTTCTTAGAAACAATCGTCCGTTTCTGTTGCATCTGCTAAGACCATAGCTGACAGCATTTTCTATAAACTGCTGTACCGTAAGTGCCGGTATCAGAAAATCCGTGCTCTCAAAATCCATCGATACATTAATCTGCCCGGGAAATCTCTTCTGCTGAAGCTTAAGATACGCACGTATCTGCACCAGCTCCTGTTCAAACCGAATCAGTCCATAGGATGCCATTGCGTCAAAATTCGCCCTCAGATATTTTGCAAAGGTATATATCGCATCACGCGCCTCCTGCGGCTCTTTACTGATCAGAGCAAGAATACAATTCAACGAATTGAAAATAAAGTGAGGGTTGATCTGATTCATCATAAGCTGTCTCTGTATCTCCAGCTGAGCCCGCGAGCTGTCAATATGCTCCTGCACCAGTTCTCCTGTCTCCTGAGCCAGATGGATATTATAAAACAATAGATAAAGCCCTGTTGCAATCCGGGCAGCCATTCCCTCAAACTGCTCCAGTCCCTTCCAAAAGCAAATTGCCTCCAGACTCATCCCAATAACAAGTATGGCTCGTGAAAGGATTCGTATCCAGCCGTGTAGTCCCCGTTTTCTCTGAATAACAACCCCAGGCATCGCCATAAGCATGATAAACACAATATTTCCATATCCAAGCTTCCAAAAAGCACAGGCAGTTGATCCATCTACATAAAGGATGATGCCCAAAAGCAGCATACTCACAATACTGTAACAGAAGAGAATCCTCTGCAGCCAGCGAATCCCGTTTTGTTCCACAGGTGTTCTGTCCACAAAGAACGCGTAGAAAATCGGAAAGAGCATAAAGCTTATAATCCTTACTGCAAATAGTCCATTTCCTCCTAAAATAGCAAGAGACCAGATACCGAAGGTTATGCCAAACATTCCATTCAGGATCAGCTCCGCCTTCCCTACACGATAATAGATTGCAAAATATTTAATTATTTCAAAAACTCCTGAGATAATAATCAGGAACGAAAGCATGAATGGGATTACCCAATACACCATCAATTCAAGGTTCATGCTAAAATCTTCCTCTACATTTGGTGTCTCACAATGCGATATTCGTCTCCGTACTGAAAATACGGACACTCTCTGGATGCACCTGTCAAGAAACGATACATTTCATCCTCATCCAGATCTTTCTCACAGTAATATGATTCATCCTCTTCATCGTACATATAATAGGAACAATAATCGCAGTTTGCCTGCGTTGTCGCATCATTCTTCTTCATCACAGCTTCGCCAAAACCTTTACTGCCCGATGTGCAATCAGCTTCTCTCCATGCTCCTCCAGATAGGGCAGCATCTGTTCTCCATTCTGTATATAAGTGCTGAATTCCGTAGCATTGGTGCACAGCACATTGAAGCGTTTCACAGACAGCCTACCCTTCTCCAAAAGCAGATAATACAGCTTCTGCTCTTTGTCCAGATACAATGTGCTCTCTATCGGATTTTTGTCGGTGCATATCCTTGCAAACTGAATCACATAGCGCAGATTCACAAAAGCAAACATACGCATTTGTGCCTGCTGCGCATGAGCCTTCTCCGCAGAAGCTTTCTTCACAGGAGCTTTCTTTTCTACATTTTCGACCGGTGCATTGGCCACATTTGTGGTCATTTCTTCACGATGCAGAGCATCTCCATCCTGCAGCACACCTTTCTTCTTCACCTTCTCCTTCACATCCTGTATCAGATCTCGAATACTCTCTACCATCGTATGAAGATCATCTGACTCAACCTCAGAAAAGGTAATTGCCAGAGCATGATTCGGCAACGGCATAAGCTGTAGCGACACCATACCCTGATGTGTCTCATAGCCGACCTCTCTTGCTGCCTGTTCCACTATATCCCTCAGAAAATCCTGTGCCTTATCAGACTGTGTAAAAAAGTCATCCAGTTCCAGACCGTTCTCTTCCAGATCTTCTTCTGTCACAATGCAGCGGATCGTGCTGTCATCTATTCGTTTAAATGTCATATTTCACACTAACCTCTCTAATACTTGCTAAGATTAATATACGCAATTCACCCTCCTACTGTTCGAACGCCTCCATGATACGACGAATCTCTTCTCCTTCACCGGGAGCATCGCCCAGATCCACAATCTCACTCGGTCCTTTGATTTCCACGAGTGAAATCTTTCGACCTTCAGCCTGAATAGCCACGTAATAGGCCTGGCGACCTGTCTGTGGATTGTATGCGACATATATGTTACGGCAGACCCCCTTCGCCATATTTTTAGCTGGCATTCTGATTGCAATGTACTGCATCGTGTCACTGATATCCAGCACCATGGACGAAAAATCACTCACTCTATATGGATTCGCAACACTCCCCGGTTCATACGCCTTGTCAAACAATGCATAAACGAATTTTTCCGGCTCAGCTGCAAGCTTCTCCATGGAAGAAGCCGTATCGGTCGCAAGAAGCGCAGGCAGAATGGTCCGTTCCACTTGCAGGCGGATCACATGATGAAACTGCGGAATTGACATCTTAATCTGCTTGGGTGCCTCTGCCTCAGCACGCTTGGTAGCTTCCAGAAAAGCAGGATTTAAAATGAGATTATCCGTAAACGGATTCACCACCATTGCCTTAATCTGCCCGTTTGATTTATCAATCATGTTTCTGATTTCTACATAAGACAGAAGAAGAATCGCCGGGTATTTCTGATTCTCCGGAATCTGCTCCTTTCCTGTAAAAGCCGGAAAGAAGCCATCTCCATCCGGATTTCTTAATACAGCCGGCAGAAGCTTAACGCCCTCCGGAATTTTGGTAGGCTCTCCCTGCGGCATATTCTCAAGAAGACTCATATCCATGTCCGACGGAAAAACAGCCGGTACAAGGAGTCTTGCAGTGTGCATCAACGCCATAAGCTTTGCAAGATTTTCCTTGTTCTGCTCCTTTGCAAAGGTCTGTACGGCCATTTCCAGTTCGGAATTATTTATGATATTATTCTGTTCCATTGGTCAGATTCCCTTTCTCATAACAATATTAATAAGGGTATTCTACCATAAACTTAGGGGAATAGACAAGAGAAAGCCATGCTGTCCATGTCAAAAGAACATCGACAAAATCATTCCAGGCTCTCAATTACCTCAGGACGAAGCTGCAAATATCTGCATAGAACCAGAAATTCCTCACTATCCAGCTTCAAAGAAGTGCCAAATTGCAATTTTGAGACAGGAATTTCCGTATCCTTGGCCACACGCGCTACGCTTATATGGTTGTCCCGCATATATTTTGCAATTCGATTCGTCAAATCCAGCGCCATGGCATATATCCTTTCCTTCCTGTCATTATTTTCCATTATATTCTCGGAAGAAAAGAATTTCAATCTCCAATATTCTCAAACAATGAGAATTGTTTGACTTCTAACTCCTCACTGCCTATGATGATTGTATGACGAGCTAACTCTTGCAGAAAAGATGTTTAATGAAAAGGTGTCTTATGAAAAACGAAAAGATTTCACATGCATTAAAAATATATCGCAAGCAAAACAATCTGACAGTAGCACAGGTATCCGAGCTGCTGTCCTCACAAAATATTGCTGTTGCCGAGAAAACCATCTACGGTTGGGAGTCCGGTCAGGCACAGCCTGATGCAGACACACTACTACGACTGTGCAAAATCTATCACATTGATGATATCCTGTCGACCTTCGGCTATGAACCGAGGCAGGCACAGCTACCGCAGCCAACACTTTTTGAGCTGGAACTGATAAAACAGTATCGTGCTCACCCGGAACATCAGGCTGCCATTCATAAGCTGTTAGATCTGGAGTAAGCTTCTGATCACTCAGAACTTCCCCGGATAATCGGTTCCAGTCTGTTCCTTCATCTTTGTCAGAAGCTCTGTTGGATTCTCCTCCATCTTAAGAAAGGTATCAAATGCCATAAGTACCATATAATCCTTATTTGTCCGCATGACACTGTCTCTATCCAGCTCAGCCTTAAAATGGTCAATCTGCCAGATCATAATATCTATCACAGAGACTCCTTCTATCTTATATTCACAAAGAAAGTTTTCGTGCTCATAGAAATACTGATACTCCTTCAGAATCGCATCCCTTCTAATAATACGTTCCCAAAAGGAAGCTGCAAAGTTATCATCAACTCCTGCATATGCGCATAATGCTTTTGTCCATTGAAATAATTCTTCCATATTCTGTGTTCTCATCGACGTAACCCCTTTGGATAATGATTTTTTATTACTCCGTTCACACATTTACCCCAGCCTATTGATAAGCCGTCCACAGTGACCAGTACCCAGCCATTTTCGGCATCTCCCGGAACTGTTTCACCATGCAGGTAGTGCCCTGCCTGCT